>CAYGLE010000082.1:0-1514 GCA_964350995.1 uncultured Candidatus Saccharibacteria bacterium | reverse complement strand
GGATTATCCAAAGCTTCTTCAAGTAATGCATGTAATATGTATCCAATTTTTGGCCCAGGTGTTTCTTGTGTAACCTCCATTATTTTTGCACCATCTATTTTTAACATCCCAACAGATACAGGAGCACGCATTGCTTCTTCTATCATTGATTCATATTTCCTTAATCTATAAGGAGTTTCCTTTGGTCTGCCCATTCCTATTCTGTCACAAGCCCTTATTTTCATTAGGTCCCAGACATTTTCTGGTCCGACATTTCGAACAAGTCTTCTTACCGCAGAAAGCGTTATTTTATCTACATCAGAGAAGAAAAGGTGATATCTAACAAGCTTGGAAACAACATCTATTGTTTTCTTGGGAAACCTTAGTCTTTCCATTATCTTTTTTGCTACTCTCCCTCCAACTACATCATGCCCATAAAATGTATAATCCTTCTTTTCTTCAGACCATTGGCGTGTTTCTGGTTTAGAAACATCGTGTAACAGAGCAGAAAGTCTCACGTGTAACATCCACTCCCTATCTGCTGAATGTTGTAATGCTCTTAAGTTGTGTTCCCAAACGTCATATATGTGATCTCCATTTTGTTTCACGTGAATCCCATTTTCTGTTTCATGAATAACATATTTCAGAATTCCTAATTTTTGCATCAAGATAACTCCACTCATCGGTTTCTCTGACATTATTATTTTTATAAACTCATCACGAATCCTTTCTATAGATATGTCTTTTAGAGAATTAGCCTTATTTATCAACGCTTTTTCGGTATTTTTATCTATTTCAAATCCTATTTCTGTAGCAATTCTGACTGCACGAAGAATTCTTAAAGCATCTTCAGAAAATCTTTCCTCTGCTTCCCCTACAGTCTTTATAATTTTGTCTTTTATGTCCTTTTGTCCTTTATGTGGATCAATAAGTTGTCCTTTAGATACAGAGTAAGCAATAGCGTTGATTGTAAAGTCTCTTCTATCTAAATCCTCTTCTAATTTATTTGTAAAAGAAATTGAATCAGGGTGGCGCTTGTTTGTATATTTTCCCTCTAATCTGTATGGAGTAATTTCAACAACCTCTAATGTTTTATCTTCTACTCCTTCGTTTACTACGCCTACTGTTCCGTAGTCATTTTCGTAGAAAGTTCTTGTAAAAAGTTTTTGTATCTCTTCTGGTTTTGCATTTGTAGTTATATCCCAATCTTTTGGTTTTTTATCTCTAAGTAAATCACGAACACAACCACCTACTATGTAGGCTTCAAAACCAGCCTTTTCCATAGTGCTGGTTATATTTGATATTTCACTTGGAATTTTTAGTTTCATATCTCTCCTTATTATATCGGAGTAATAGAATTTCTTTGTGCGGGTAGGGAGAATCGGCTATTACATAGCCAGGTGATTTTCCATCCCTGCGGGATAAGGAAAATCCTTTCGATTCTCCACGCAGGCAAATCAATTTGCCTGCTCTACTGCCAGTGCGGGTAGGGAGAATCGAACTCCCGTCTCATCCTTGGCAAGGACGTGTTCTAC
>CAYGLE010000081.1:0-1526 GCA_964350995.1 uncultured Candidatus Saccharibacteria bacterium | reverse complement strand
GGGGGGCTGGCTGCGGGTACGTGATGAAGGGGATAAGGTGACAATGAGCTTGAAGATTGTTAATGGCGACAAGATAGAGGATCAAAAGGAGACCTGTATAACGGTAAGCAGCTTCGATGACGCAGTCTCGATTTTAAAAGCGATTGGTTGTGAGTGGAAAGCCTTTCAGGAGAGTAAGCGAGAGCTGTGGAAGCTTGATGGCGTGGAGATAACGATTGACGAGTGGCCGTTCCTTGAGCCGTTTGTTGAAGTAGAAGGGAAGTCGGAAGAGGCCGTAAAGCGAGTAAGTGAGCTTATTGGCTTTGATTATTCGAAGGCGGTCTTTGGCACTGTGGATGTGCTGTATAAAGCAAAATACAACATCACAAAGGAGTTTGTGAATAAAACGAGCCGGATAGTTTTTGATGGCGAGAATCCTTTTCCGAGGAAGAATTAAGCCCTTAGTCGAGGTTTTCAATTAGTTGTTCTGGATTGGACATTCAAGTTATCTCATCTGTCTGCGTGGCATAATACATATATGAGTGTAAGCAAAAAAATTATCGCAATCGGAGGAGGGGAGATCGGCCGCCCAGGTTTCCCGATTGAGACGACAAAGATAGATAAGGAAATCATCGCCCTATCTCGCAAGAAGAGGCCGAAATTACTTTTTATCCCGACCGCAAGCTCGGATTCTCGTTCGTATTTTGAAATTGTCAAAAAGCATTTCGGCTTAAGGCTTGGATGTGTCGTCACTCCACTCTATCTCCTCAACGGAGAGCATACGAAGAGTGAAGTCAGTAGAAAAATTTTAAGTGCAGATATTATATACGTCGGAGGGGGCAATACTTTGAAGATGATGAAAGTCTGGAGGCGATTTGGAGTTGATCGTGCCCTCAAGAGAGCCTATCAGCGAGGTGTCGTATTATCCGGAGTCTCAGCCGGAGCTATATGCTGGTTTTCCTTTGGCAATTCAGATTCGCTGAGATTTTCTCAAGAAAATGCACCGATGATTAAAGTGAGGGGGATTGGCCTCATTAATGCACTCTTTTGTCCGCATTATGATATAGAAAAGAAGCGCGATCCGGAATTGAAAAGAATAATGAAGAAGACGCCTATGGTGGCTGCGGTTGCAGTCGAAAACTGCGCCGCTATTGAAATTGTAGACGATCAATTCAGGATTGTTTCCTCAAAGAAAACCGCAAATGCTTATAAGGTGTTTTGGGAAAACGGTAGATATTTCAAAGTTAAGATATTAAAAACTAATATTTTCTCTCCGTTGCGTGAACTAATTAAGAAGTAATAGCTATTTTACAGGGAAAATAGCTATTGATGACGAGAATCCTGGGGGTGAATTAGGCGCCAAGCATCTCCTTCACTTTTTTCACGATGTCGTCGAGTTCGTCGCTCTTTTTGAGGAAGGTGACTGCGCCAAGCTCTGAGGCGAACTGTTCATTTTCTTTTTTCACGCCCGGCCACGGGTAGAGCAGATTAGTGAAGAATGCGATTTTGATCTCCTTTGTCGCGGCGTTGTGCTTGAGCTCTAACAC
>CAYGLE010000080.1:0-1585 GCA_964350995.1 uncultured Candidatus Saccharibacteria bacterium | reverse complement strand
CTGCTCTATATATAAGCTCTGTTCCTCCTATCAGATCGAGGCCAAATTTAAATGGCCTAGATCCTGATTTAAGAAAGGTAAAGGCTAAAAATGTAAAAATAATTACAAGAATGAGTGACCAGACGATGTATTTTGAATTCTTCATTAGTCCCGATGATTATACAGAAAAGAAATAATTTGAGAAGTCTATGCTCCCATTCTAGAAAGAAGAGTCTTCACGGTCTTAAGAGCAATCTTCAAATCGAGTAGTAGTGAACGCTCTTTGATATAATAAAGATCATAGGTCAGTTTCTCTTTTGTTTCCACCACCGCTTCTTTATGATGCGGGTGGTTCTCTTGATGTATTTGAGCCCATCCGGAAAGACCGGGTTTTATGATATGTCTTACGTTATAAAACGGAATCTCTTTCTCATATACCTTAGTTAAGCTAGGCAACTCTGGTCTAGGCCCAATGAGAGAGATATCGCCAGTCAAAACATTCCATAATTGAGGAAGTTCATCTATTCTTGATTTTCTCAAGAAAGCTCCTACTTTTGTAACCCCATTATCGTCTGATTGATTAGGACTATAGTTGCCATGATCATTTTTCCTCATACTACGAAACTTATATATCCTTAAAGCTTTGTTTCCCTTCCCGACTCTCTCTTGGGAAATAAATATCGGTCCTCCATCCTCTATCTTTATTGCCAAGATAACAAAAGGATAAAAAACTAAAGAAATAATACCGAGGATCAAAGAAAGGGTTATGTCCATAAAACGCTTTAGCGCATCATAGATAGCCCTTGGCTGAGAAGAAACATTCTCAAGAAACCAATTATATTTTAATAAAGAAAGAGGAACTCTATCAAAAACATCTTGATAGATTTTATGCATATCAACAAAAGTTACTTTAGAAAATATTAAGTTATAAAGACGAGGAAGTATCGGCTCAACCTTATCGTTGCCCAAATCAATGGCTATGATAGAAACATTTTCTTCATATACCTTTGCCACTATCTCATCTCCGAAACCTTCGTCAGAAAGACGATCGAGATCTATAGATGAAACAAAGTTGATATTGTATATACTATTTTTACCGACTTCATCAAGCAATCCTCTTACTTCATCACCAGAACCTATGACAATAGCATTTTCAACCTTTCGGTTGACGATAAGAAAGTAAAGATACACTCTCCAAAACAAAACCACTAAAGATGACACACCAAGATAAATGAAAAGTAAGGTTTTCGGCGTGATACCAAAAACAGGAATGAGGTAGAAGAAAGCAACAGCTACAAGAGAGTTGGCAAATTGAGTGTTGAAGATGCTTTCCGGAAGCTTTGATCTAAGGATCTCTACGTGCTTACCATAAAGCCCAGCGATGTAGAAAACCAAGACAGACACAACGAATATTATCGAGAAGGGAGCGAGGTGAAGATAGAAAAGTTCCTTTGATGGTATAGAAAAATTCCTAAGAAACAAAGAGATCCAAAGAGATATAACAAAAAAAGACAAATCCCCAAGCAGAAGGATGATTGGCTCCTTTTTCCAAAGAGTTTTCATTTAACGTGCATTATAACACAAAATGGCTATAATGACCATATGC
>CAYGLE010000079.1:0-1640 GCA_964350995.1 uncultured Candidatus Saccharibacteria bacterium | reverse complement strand
GTCTTGAGTATAGATATGTATCTAGATATATATAGGGTGAGATGATAAAAAAAGAGATGGAAGAAAAACTTTTTATAGAAATCAAAAAATATGCCAAAAGGCAGATGACTTGGTTTAAAAGAAATAAAAAAATTAATTGGAGAGAATAAAAAAACAGGCTCCATGTGTTTTGGAGCCTGTGACTCGAAAGTCGGAGACCTACTTATACCCACGGGGACGAATACAGACTAAACATCTATCAGCTTTCCAGAAACCGTCATCCTTGCTACAAATACCATGAAGCCAGAGCTCGTCGTGACCTTCTGCAACCAAAAATTGGTAAGGAAAGAAATCGTCCGAACCAATGATGGGTTCCATCCAGACAGTGCACCACTCACGCTTAGGTTGGTCACGATACTCTAAACGCAGTTGTGGTCCAACCTCTGCAGGACAGAACCTTAGACCAACTTCGAATACTTGGACATCTATGTCTGGACGATAGGCTCCGTGCTTGAAACCAAGGTCGGAGACTGACACCTTTACGAGATCGACTTCCACTTCTCGATCACTTACCGTGAAAGCAGATGAGTTTAGCATATCTTTCCCCCACCTACCGATTTTCATATTCAACTTCTTCAAAGCAGAACAGAAATCATCGGGAGTCTTTAGGTCTGTACCGAGCTTGATTGTTTTCCATACAGGAAAGTCAGAAAGAGTCGGAACTTCCACATCTTTATATAAATGACGTCCGTACTTCGACATGGATAACTCCCTTTGGCTTCTGGGCAGTGTGTCTTGACCTAATAGATCAAGATCGTTTGAAATGATCTATCCGTCTTAAGAGTGCAGTAAAAAAACTATCTTGTCAAATAATGTATACAGAGTTGCGGGCGATGAAGGAATCGAACCCTCGCCAGCGGTTTTGGAGACCGCTGTTCTACCACTAAACTAATCGCCCTGAATGTGGAAATACTAGCACAAAACTTAAGCCTTTTTCTCCTTGTAGATTGTATGTTTTCTAGCTATAGGGTTGTACTTCTTTACCTCAATCTTTCTTTCTACAGACTTCTTATTTTTGCGAGAATAATAAGTGTGGCCCTTGCCTACCCCTTTCTCGTCTCCGACGGAGACTAGCTTTATTAGATGAATTTGCGACATAGGCAATAGATTACCTTAATTTATAAACTTTGCAACCCCTCCTTAAAAAGAAAAACCCACCAAGTCTTGCGACTTAGTGGGTTGAGAAGCTAGCGATGAGTGATACTCCACTCGATTTTACCACCCTCAGATACAGGCTCAATCAAACCTGAGGTGATAAGCCTGATTCCACCACCATGGTAAGAGTTGGAGCGAAACCGAACTGTCACGTCAGTGGCCACTTCCGTGATGACAACTTCTCCAGACCCTGAAACAGATAGACGAAAAAGACCATTGTCCAGAACCACACTCTCTTTTTCCTTTTTCTGCGGAGGTCCTAATCTAGCTGTAACTGTTTGCGTCATACGACGACTCCGTTGGATACGGGTAAAGAACATGTTGCTAGAGACGAGTCTCGCATTTCTACAAAGTGATGTCAAATTATTATTTGACCCTTATTTGACCCTACAGTATCTTTTCGCCACCTATTACTCTAATCAAAATCATTATTATTGCTATAACAA
>CAYGLE010000078.1:0-1649 GCA_964350995.1 uncultured Candidatus Saccharibacteria bacterium | reverse complement strand
AATCTTTCTGAAACCATCTAGTAAGTTGCGGCCTCCAAGGCTTTGATATTCTGAAAAATGGTAGAGGACTGGTGGAAGAGGAACGTTGAACCTCATCCTGTGTGGGATATGGGATCCCAAAGAAGGTGCGCGGTACGGCCACCCTTAATCGTCGAGCGCTCGGACGTTACCACCCTGAAATACTGGGTGGTGCAATCATACAAAGCCCTGACTTCGGTTGGGGCTTTTTCTATAAACTTTTTAGAAAATAATTGAGGTCAGTATCTGGTTTGAAAACAATAGTATTTTCGTTTTCACTTGGAACTTCTAGCTCAACTATGGCTTGGTCCAGGTATTCCTGTTTAACATCGTGTCGTTCTCCGGTAGAAAGATTTTTCTGTTGTCTTTCTTTTTGAACTTCAATTGGGGTATCTAAAAAAATGACCTTGGTTTCTACTCCTACAGATCGAGCTACTTCTCTTAATTCTTCTCTGTGTTCAAATCTGGTATTTGTGCTATCAAAAACAACAGATTTCTCCGCACTTAGATTTTTCTTAATTCTTTCCAAACACATATCTAAAAGCATTCTCCAATGTTCGTCGCTATCTTGATCCAAATTAAGTTCTTTTTCTTTTTCAAAAAATAGAGCGTCTTGGCTTACTAAAGTAGCACCAGTATACTCTGCAATTTTCTTCGCTAGAGTAGATTTTCCAGAGAAACCAACTCCGCACATTATGTAAAGAATTGGTTTGTTTTCCATAATTAAAATTCTTTTACATCACCTTCCGCCATGGGGATAAATTCAATACCGTGATTAGGCAAAAGTTTGGCTGGGAGAGTGTGAGCGGAACCAAACCTTGTGCCATCGTGGACAGGAAAAGCAATTTTGGGTTTTACCAGAATTGCGTAATCAATGGCTTCACCAATTTTCATCCACGGACCAGAAACGGGTAAAGCTAGTATCTCAACTTTTTGTTTAGGATCTGTAAAAGCGTCTCCCGGATACCACAATCGGCCATCAATGAAAAACCCAAGGTTTGAAGAGAGGGGGATATCGCTATGCATCTGTGCATGCTTTTCACCAATTCCTAATACGGATATTTCTCCTAATAGAATGCTGTCGCCATCGCTAACCATATTATGCTCGATACCTTCTGCTTTTAGCAAATCACTTACAGAATTATTTGCGTAAACAACGGCTTGCGGATTTTTCTCCAAAATCACTTTGAGCGATTCTATATGATAGTGGTCTTGATGTTCGTGGGTAAAAAGAATGTAGTCTATATTCTCTAATTTAGAATGTGCTTCCACCGTATAGCTTCCGGGATCGGTTAAAATTCTTTTTCCCTTAGTTTCTATGAGCAAACAACAATGGCCAAGTTTGGTTATCTTCATACGACCAGTTTAATTAAAATTTTGATAAAAAGAAAGCTTTGACATTGGCTCAATTTAAGGTAGCTTTACCCAGAGAAGGAGCTCTTATGAAAACAAAAATACTGGCAACTACGTGCCAATCCTCGGGAACTGGGCATACCACGGAAACCGCCCAAATCGGGCAAGGGTTGCAGACCTTTTGCTTGAGCAACAACATCTTCGATACCAATCCGGAAGAAGAATTGGTAACGCTTAAACAGTGCTTGGTAGGAGACGGGATTCGGGCTGTTATCTTC
>CAYGLE010000077.1:0-1675 GCA_964350995.1 uncultured Candidatus Saccharibacteria bacterium | reverse complement strand
ATATAACTCTGTTCTACTTATTGACCAAACTTTCTTTTAATCCAAAGGCCTTTGGATTATAAAGTACAAATACTAACGATATATGTTTGCTTAAAAAAATGTTAGTTGTCTGATATAAATTTATGTCTTTTACATAAACTTGTAAAGGACAGACTGTGGACAACTTAGCGAACAAAGTGTTTATTCTTTATTTCTTTTATTTTTTCACCTTCTATTTGATCTTTTTTTAACTTACCCCTATCTCCCAACTCTTTCAGTTCTTTATCGGACAAAACATTTAATTCCATTACTCTTTTCTTCAGATACTCTTCGGTGTTTAAGTTAGGATCATCTAACACCTCTTCCATCAAAGCGTTCAAGAATTGTCCAATTTTTGGCCCAGAAGAAATATTTAAGATGTCCATTATCCCCTTACCGTCTATTTGAAGCATTCCTACAGTAATAGGATCACGCATCACCTCATCTATCATAGATTGATACTTTCTCAATCGATAAGGATTTTCTTTCGGTCTACCAGTACCAATACGGTCACAAAGCCTTACATTAACCAAATCCCATATATTTTCCTTACCTACATTTGCAACAAGCCTTCTGACTGCACCTAGAGTGATGGTTTCAGTATCAGAAAAGAACATATGCCAACGGACCAAGTTTTTTACTTGGTTAATTGTTTCACGTGAAAATTTAAGATTTTCTAGTATCTTCTCCGTTACACGTGAACCAACTACTTCGTGACCATAGAAAGTCCATTGTTTTACGATATCATCCCATCTTCTAGTCATTGGCTTCGCTATATCATGCAAAAGAGCTGCTAGTCTCACATGTAACTCATAATTTTTATCAGCAGAGTGTTGAAGAGTCTTTATAAGATGGGTCCAGACATCATAGGCGTGTGCTTTATTTTGTTCTACTCCAATACTTTGCTCTAATTCTGGAATAATATACAGGAGTAGGCCCAATTTCTTAAGGAGAGATAATCCTTCTGCCGGATTAGAGGACATGATTATCTTTATAAATTCATCTCTCACTCTTTCACGGGAAACTTCTTTTAAAATCTCTTTATTTTCAATAATCGCCTTCTCTGTGTCAGTATCAAGAGGGAAGCCAAGTTCCACGTGAAATCTAACGGCTCTAAGTATTCTTAGGCCGTCTTCAAAAAAACGTTCTTCTGGTTTTCCTACAGTTTTTATTATACCCCTTGCCAAATCAGCCACACCTCCAAAAGAATCTACAATTTCTCCATTCTCAGCATTATAAGCTATAGCATTTATCGTAAAGTCACGTCTTTTAAGATCATCTAGAATATTTTGACTAAATTGCACATTATCAGGCCTTCTATGATCAGAATAAGAACTTTCTAACCTATACGGAGTAATTTCTATAATCTTTAAAGTTTCATCTGAAACAAATTCGTCCACCACTCCAACAGTACCGAAATCATTTTCATAAAAAGTTTTATCGAAGAGGGGAGTGATTTGTAGGGGAGTAGCGTTGGTCGTAATGTCCCAATCTTTAGGTTTACGACCCATAAATAGGTCTCTAACGCAGCCACCAACTAAATAGGCTTCAAAACCAGCCTCCTTTAAAGAGGAGGTTACATGCGAAACTGCTACTGGTATATTAAATTTTTCTACTTTAACCTTACTCATGTATTTTGATGCTTGCACTGCGAAGC
>CAYGLE010000076.1:0-1898 GCA_964350995.1 uncultured Candidatus Saccharibacteria bacterium | reverse complement strand
GGTCCTGGAAAATCCAGACATGCTTCGGGAAATAGATGCATTATTGCGGTGCAGAAAAGTACCTCGATTGTGTATGTACTTCTCGTATATTCAAAAGGAGATATTGGTGAGACTAACGAGACAGCTGGATGGAAAACAGTTATAAAAGATAACTATCCAACATACAGAGCTCTTTTATAGATTCAGATAGTCTATAACATTTCACCCTTCATCCTTTTTTGGTTTTGACACCCTAAACTATTCCGGATGGGCTTTATGAATAGTCCTCAATTCCTGTATACTTTTTCTATGTGGATTCTTTTAGCACTGGGGGCTTCGGTATTTTGGGGGCTCACATATGTTTTGTATGAAGAGGCTTACAAATCTATCTCTGTTGCTACTCTTCTAGCTTTATCTTCTTTTGTCATATTTGTTGTGACGCTGCTTATGGCTTTTTTTGGTGACAATCTTAGAGCTGATATTACATCCATCCTTTCATCCAAGAGACTCATTATCCTTGTGGTTTCTGGCATCGTCACTTTGCTTGTTGCCGAGCTCTTCATCAGCTACTCCATCGTGGCGAAGAATGCGACTCTGGCAGGGCTCATTGAGATCTCGTACCCCATATTTATAGCTCTAGCCAGCTACTTTATCTTTAAGAACAACCAACTCACTTGGTCTGCAGGGGTCGGCGGAGCACTCATTTTTATCGGTATTGCCATTATCTACTACTTCAATAGATAGGGTTTCTTTGGTTTGTTGTATAAGGAGTTTGGTGGTATATAATGGAAAGGTAATTTAATTAAATAAGAATCAATAAAATGGACAGCAATATGCAAGGTGCTTGGTATAAGAATAAGGTTGTCTTGGGCGTCATTGTCGTCGTACTTGTCGTCTTAGGCGTAACTCTCTTCGGTGGAGATAAGGAGGAGGTGGAGAATGTTAATACTGGAGGAAACAATGAGCAGAGTGAGGAAGTCTCTGTGAAGCCAAGAAGTGGCGAGGTCTTGGTGACGGGTAAGTTTGGCTGTACTCCACTTAAGAGTGGTGCTACCCCAACAGCAGCGCAATGTGTCTTGGGGCTTATGGGTGATGACGGAAAGTTCTATGCACTCGACACTTCAAACATTGAATCAGCAGCAAGTAATATAGATGGGAATTCTTCCTTGAAAATCGTTGGTGTCTATACCGCAATCAATACTTCAAGTGAGGAAGCTGGAGTCTTCAAATATGATGGAGTTATCGCTGTGAGAGTAATGGCGGAGAATAAGTAAAATGCAGAAGAGTCTACTTCTAGGTCTGGGGTCTTTGGTACTCATTGCTGGCGGGTATCTTCTCTATAGAGATGTTCCAACATTGGTGCAAGAGTCAGAGAGCGTCAATACCGCTTCGGTTATAAATTTTGAACCTAGAGAAGGAGAGATCTCTATCACCGGAGTTTTTGATTGCACCCCTAAGAAGGACAATAAACCTATCTTAGAAGGAGAGTGTGTCATGGGTCTTAAGGGTGATGACGGAAAGTTTTATTCTCTAGACACTTCTACTATGGAAGATGCGAAGGGAGAGAACTTGGTTAGAGTAAGGGCTATCGGTGTCTTCACTCCAGCAGATTCTTCAAACGAGGAGGTGGGGGATTATCAGTACGATGGAGTGCTTACAGTAAGGACAATAGAAAGTATCTAGTGAGCGAGGGTAACACACAGTAAATTTTCCACTCCATTTTCTTTCAAAGCACGGCGGGCGTCACGCATGGTGGCGCCCGTTGTCGTTACATCGTCTATCAACACCACATTTCTTCCTAGAACTTCTCCACTAACTTTCATTGAATTTTTTATATTCTCTATTCTTTCTTTTTTATTTTTTATTAAAGTCTGGTTTAAGGTATGGCGAGACTTTTGCAAAATATTTGGGTTGTATTC
>CAYGLE010000075.1:0-1925 GCA_964350995.1 uncultured Candidatus Saccharibacteria bacterium | reverse complement strand
AATATATATTGGATATATGGCAAGCACTATATCTTGAATGTGAGCGTTTAGGTGTTTATATTGGTCCGGAAAATTTATTTTTGATATTTCGTCTATCAACCACTGCTTTTCATTATCTAGTCTTAGAACTTCACAATCGTCAAAGAGCTTGAAGCAAACTGACTGGATTTTTTCCGCAATAGATCCAGCATACCAACCCGGAGACATAAAACATCCATACTGAATTTTGTGAGCCTTCATAGAAGAAACAAGTTCATCTATAAAACCATAATACTCTGCCGTACCGGCTTTGCATTTATAATCTTTTTGATGAATATGGTAGGTCATAGTTTATAAATTATAGACGGGCTAAATCACTCTCAAAAGCTTGTGCGGCAGAGACGATATGACCTTCGTGCCACGCATTGGCGATTGATCTTAGTTGGTCCTCGGCATTTTTAGGACTTATTTTATACATCTCATACAAATTAGGAAAATATCGTGTCTCAAAAGTCTCTCCGCAGATATTAAATTGTTCTTGTGAAGTTTCCATATTTTTAATCGTCTGGATAATCGTCAAACATCCCATACCCAAACATTTTCTTTGTCCATTCGCCCCATCTTGTATGCTCTATTGTATAAAGAATAAGAGCAACTCCTATAACACCAAATAAAAATACTTCGAAATCATTTGACCCCGGTCCATAACCTCTCATATTTACTGAAAAGATCTCTCCTGCTATCCAATACACAGGCACAGCAGGCAAAAGCATCATCATAATACCAAGTCCCCAGCGAGGGAAAAAGAGAATAATATCTAGAGTTGTTTTGAAGAAGTTTTTCATATAAATACATATCAAATACTCTGCTAACATAATGATTAAACACAAGAATTTTTGGTTCTCGCTTCTTTGTATTTGCTAGCCATAAGCTCCCAGAGTTCTATCGACTTGAGCAATAGTTTGTTCTTTTCCTTTAGCAAAGCGTAGTCTTTATCGATAAGACCGTATCCTATGTTTTTGTCATAGCTATCATAGAAATCTATACTTTTAAGTTTTAAGCTGTCTATCTCAAACTGGTCCCAAACTTCTTTATAGCCATCAGCTAGATTTGTAAGTGTATCCTTCAATTCTTTTATATAACTTTGGTCCAAGTATAAGGAGTTTATACTTGTGATATCCTTGTTTTTAAATTCATTTATAGCGTTGAAGAATGATGTCCTTACTTTAGACAAGTTGTCATACCTTTGGGTATAGTCTGTTGTCTTTACTTGAGCATCAAAAATAGGTATTAAATCCCTTTGAAAATACCCAATGGACGCGGAAAGGTTTTTATTCAGTAACTTCTCTTCCTCACTTATAGCCACACATAGTTGAGCGTCAAATTTTGGAGTTGATACTATAACCGGTGCAGGATCAATAATTTTAGGAGCTGTTTGCTGGACCGGTTGTTTTATAGGAGTGCTTTTTGTTGTATTAGAAGACTGAGCTTTCTTTAATTCTTCAATTTCCTTTCTTAACTCTTCTAGTTCTGACTGTTGTTGGTTGTCTGTATTTTCCGGTTCTGGAGTATTTATAGTTTGCTCAATTTTAACTTCTGATCTCTGGAAAAACTTAAAAACATTCCAAGTAAAAGGGTTCCACCAAGAAGCAAAAGTGACTTGCGGGATAATAAAAGAAAAAATGATTATAGACACAAGATATTTTTTATTCATATTTTTGTATATAAAAAGCCTGCCAATAACCGGGCAGGTTTTGCGATTTTTATACACAAAGCCCGCCACAGGAAAGTCTTGCGACCTCTACAGAAGTTTCCCTCTGCAACGTTCTACACGCCCTATGACGGGTTTTCTGTGTAGAACGATTGTCGACCATACCTACCACATTGAGTAGTAGGGTTAGGTCCTTTCAAACTCTATTTAACTGTGTTTACATATTAACATAATT
>CAYGLE010000074.1:0-2036 GCA_964350995.1 uncultured Candidatus Saccharibacteria bacterium | reverse complement strand
TTTTTTGCAAAAATGCTAGAATCCGCCTAACGGAAGAGTGGCTGAGCGGTTCAAGGCACTGGTTTCGAAAACCAGCGTAGGGGAAACCTTACCGTGAGTTCGAATCTCACCTCTTCCGCCTTTTTTGGTGAGATTCGAACAGGAGTGGGGTCGGGAGAGGAGCATCCTCTCCCGTGGAGGAAGGCTTGGGAAAACCGAGGGTTTCCCAATTGTTCTATCTCACCTCTTCCGCAAATTTTTAGTAAAAAGAGTTCCTCCAACAATCATAGCCAAGGCACCAACAACAGGCACTAATATACCAACCCAGCCAGAATCAATCCAGGATCCAAGGAAAACCAAGACTGTTGTGATAGCAGTAAAGAATGGCCACATAATGATGATAAATTTTCTATAAGACAACCGACTAAGTCCCGCTCCATACGAAACCACTTCTGGTAAAGCGAAGAAGGCGACGCACACTTGTATAAAACCCTTAGTATCCCCAACTCTCTTCATCACTTGAGTCACAACAGACTCATCCTTGTCAGACAAAAATTTCTCCATCGCATCTCTACCAAATATCCTACTTATGAAGAAAGCGATCGTGTAGCCCAAGAAGTCTCCTAGAGCCACATACACCATCCCCGGCCAAAAACCAAAAAGTAGTCCAACTAGGGGGTAGAGTGGAGAGCCAGAAAGTGGTGCTATAACCACAGTAGAGATCTTGAGAAGTATGAAAACCAATGGTCCCCACACCCCTGCTTCAAGAACCCAAACTTTTAAAGAATCCAAATCAACAAAAAGAGCTAAACCGACAAAAATTAAGATAATGACGCCGATCACAACAAAATTAGCTTGCTCTGTAGGCTTCAACTTTTTCATCTAGAACAGTGTAGCAGGTTTTGTTATGATGAGCTTCTTAAGACCCATTCTGTGAAAATCCTATCCATCGAGACATCCTGCGACGAAACAGCCATCTCTATCATCGAGTGCGAAGGAGAGTTGCCTTTGCCGAAATTTAAGGTCCTTGCCAATTCCCTACTTTCACAGATAGAAATACACCAAAAATACGGTGGAGTCTACCCCATGCTTGCCAAGCGTGAACATATCAAAAACCTTCCAATACTCTTAGAAAAAACTCTAAGGGAGGCGAAAGAAAATGATCCAAAATTTGAAGTGGAAGAAATAGATTTTATTGCTGTCACCAGAGGTCCTGGTTTAGAACCTGCGCTTTGGACAGGTATTACATTTGCAGAAGAACTAGGAAAAAAGTGGGGTAAAAGAGTGATACCAGTAAACCATATGGAGGGTCATCTCTTCTCCTTCTTGTTCGACACAAAAGAGATGGTGAGCTTCCCCGCTATTGCTCTTCTTGTCTCTGGGGGACACACCGAGCTTGTGCTCATGGAATCTTTTGAAAAGTACAAGGTCATAGGAAAAACAAGAGACGACGCAGTTGGTGAAGCTTTCGACAAAACAGCCAGGCTCTTAGGCTTACCATATCCAGGAGGACCAGAAATATCCAAACTAGCAGAAGAAAATAGAAAAAATTACAAAGAATCAAAAATAAAACTCCCAACCCCAATGATAAAAAGTGGCGACTTCGACTTCTCATATTCTGGTCTCAAAACTTCTGTGCTCTACCTATTAAAGAAACTTGGAGAAGTAAAAGAGGAAGCAAAACAAGAGATTGCTAGAGCCTTTGAAGACTCGGCCATAGCTCCCCTTGTTGAGAAAACAAAAAAATCTATAGAAGAGTATGGTGCAAGATCCATCATTGTTGGAGGTGGAGTGTCAGCCAATAAACATCTCCAAAGAGAGTTGAGGATTCTTGGGGATAACTATCAGACACCAGTTTATCTACCAAATCCTCTACTAACCACAGACAACGCTGTAATGATAGCTATGGCAGGATATATACGCTTGATTACAAACAGAGTTGAGGAATTAGGACCTATCGAAGCGGAAGGTAGACTTGACCTTTGATCTTATAGATGAGTTCTTAGGATACAGAGCCATCCAAATGATAGATAGAAGTAAGGCGAGAGCTAGGGGTA
>CAYGLE010000073.1:0-2054 GCA_964350995.1 uncultured Candidatus Saccharibacteria bacterium | reverse complement strand
CCTATGGTTTGAATAAGAAAAAAAATGAGAAGATAGCGGTCTTCGACTTCGGTGGAGGAACCTTTGATGTCTCCATACTTGAAGTTGGCGATGATGTAGTAGAAGTCAAGTCTACAGATGGAGATAGTCATCTAGGAGGCAAAGATATAGATCAAAAGATTTTGAATTGGATAGCCGATGAATACAAGAAGGAGTCTGGGATAGATGTTCGAAGCGACTCTCTTGCACTCCAAAGACTCGACGAAGCCGCAGAGAAGGCAAAGATAGAGCTCTCAACCGCGACAGAGACAGAGATCAACATACCCTTCATCACCTCCGACGCTTCTGGCCCCAAACACCTGCTTCTTAAGATGAGTAGAGCCAAGCTTGAAGAGCTCTCGCAGGAATTTGTAGACCGAGCTATGTCTATCACCAAGCGCGCAGTGGAGTCATCTCCATTTAAAGTTTCCGAAATAAACGAAATACTTCTTGTCGGAGGGCAAACCAGAATGCCAAAGATAGTCGAGAGTGTAAAAAACTTCTTCGGCAAAGAGCCCAACAAGTCTATAAACCCAGATGAGGTAGTAGCTTTAGGAGCTGCAGTGCAGGGAGGGATCATCGCCGGAGACGTGAAGGATATTTTGCTTCTCGACGTCATTCCACTCTCCTTTGGTATAGAGACGATGGGAGGGGTGAATACGAAACTCATCGAGAAGAACACCACTATACCCGCTGCTAAGACCCAGATCTTCTCCACTGCAGCTGACAACCAACCTTCAGTTGAGATCCATATTGTGCAAGGTGAGAGAGCTATGGCCTCCGACAACAAGTCTATCGGGCGCTTTGTATTAGACGGCATACCCCCATCTCCAAGAGGCTTACCACAGATAGAGGTAACCTTCGATATAGATGCCAATGGGATACTGCAAGTAAAAGCGAAGGACAAAGCCACAGGTAAGGAGCAATCTATCCGTATAGAAGCCTCTTCAGGACTTTCAAAAGAAGAGATAGAGAAAATGCAAAAGGATGCAGAAGCCAATGCCTCTGAGGATGCGAAGAAGAAGGACTTGGTGGATGCCAAGAACTTAGCAGAACAACTCATCTACACCGCTGAAAAGGGTCTTAAGGATGCTCAAAACATTCCAGAAGATACAAAGACTAGCGTGAACCAGAAGATTGATGACCTTAAAAAACTCAAAGACTCTACAAACATAGACGAGATAAAGAAGGCTACAGAAGCTCTGAGTACAGAAGCGCAAAAGATTGGTGAGTACTCGAACAAACAACAGTCACAAGCAACTCCACCAAACACCGAAGAGAAGCCACCAGAGAACCCAGATATCAAAGATGCTGAGACAAAATAAATGTCGAAAGATTATTACAAAGTATTAGGAATAGAAAAAAACGCTTCGGAAGAAGAGGTCAAAAAAGCTTTTAGAAAACTGGCTCACCAGTATCATCCAGACAAAAAAACTGGGGATGAATCCAAGTTCAAAGAAGTCAACGAAGCTTATAGCGTTTTGAGCGATAAAAAGAAGAGACAACAATACGACACCTTTGGCCAAGCAGGGCAAAACATGGGAGGTGGAGCAGGGTTTAACCCCAATGACTTTGGTTTTGACTTCTCCGGCTTCTCTTCTCAAGGGATGAACTTTGATACAGGGGACTTAGGCGACATCCTCTCATCCATCTTTGGTGGTAAAAGAGTGAGAAGAGGGAGAGATATTGCGGTAGATATAGAGCTGTCCTTCCACGACTCTATCTTCGGTGCAGAAAGGAAAGTGGTTATAAACTCCAAACTCGTAAAGCAGAAGGAGGTGGTTATAAAGATCCCTGCTGGTATAGACGATGGGCAAATGATACGAATGTCGGCAATGGGAGAGGCTATTGAGGGTGGGGTGCCGGGTGACCTCTACGTCAAGGTGCATGTGAGGAGGCACCCAACCTTGAGGAAAGAAGGCTACAACCTAGTGATGGACTTGAAGGTCAAGCTCTCTGAAGCTCTTTTGGGTGGGGAAGAGAGGATAGCTACTCTAGATGGCGATCTAACACTCAAGATTCCTTCTGGCACCAAC
>CAYGLE010000072.1:0-2132 GCA_964350995.1 uncultured Candidatus Saccharibacteria bacterium | reverse complement strand
GAAATAGTAGAGGAAGATACTGAGAAAAAGCGTTTGAAAATAATGGAAGCTTTAAACAAAGAAACCAAACTCGATCTCCCCCATCGCTTCGTCCATGCAGAAGCACACCACATGATGAACCATTTCAAGAGCGACATAGAGAAAGCGGGTATCACATGGGAAGATTATCTGAAGCGTGTAGAGAAAACCGAGGAAGAATTAGCCAAAACTTGGGAAGAATCTGTATCCAACCGTGCCAAATCAGAATTAATTTTTGCAAAAATCGCTGAGAAAGAGAATTTGAAAACCTACAAAGAGGTGTTTGAAATGTTGGAGAAGAATTCTTAAGTAGTTGACACATTTTCTATAATATGTTTAAATAATAGTAGAGGAGATTTTCCGATGGATAAGGCGGTACGCATACTCGAGGAGACCGAGAAGTTCCTAGCTGAAGCCGAAAAGAACCTGGAAAAGTTGGACTCTATGGAGCTCCCTCCTCTCAACGAGCGGATCCATAGGGCCATCGATGGGCTGGCTAAGTTGAGGGAAGAGATACGGGATAGGGAGTATTCTGTTCTGAAGATTCTCGCGCAACTTGCACACAAGATCGAAAAGCAAGAGTACCGGGTCGGCTCAATGGTCTATACCGTTGATTGCTCTCACATCACCGTGCGCAGGAAGGAGAAGCGCAAGTTCGAAGACATGCTCAACTTCTGGGACTTCGTGGACAATGACTACTGGTCCTATGACCTCCTTCACGCTATGGTGGCTGCCATAGCTGAGCACCTCACTCAGTTCCCCACCAAGCAATCGGCTCTGGCAGAAAATATCGCCGAACTCATCAAAGTCGGCGAGGAGTTTGGCAAACTCTCGCAGTAATGCTTCCCTATAGCCTCCGCACAGACGCTAAGTGTTGCCAACACTTAGCGTTTTCATTTTAATTTTAAACTTTCCCCGTCTGTCTCAAATATAATTGTACCGCTCTCGGCGGTATTTATTATTTTGACGCTAACTTTCTCTAAAATATTTAATACTTCTCTGTGAGGATGTCCGTACGAGTTGTCTTTACCTGCCGAGATCACAGCATATTCTGGAGAAACTGCTTCGGCGTATGGTAAAGAGGTCGAAGTGCGCGAGCCATGGTGCCCAGCTTTCAGCACATCGACATCCAGAATATTTTTATCGAGATTCATCAAAATATTTTCGGCCTTTATTGGCGAATCCCCTGTCAAAAGGAATGATGATTCGCCATAGTCTAGTCGAGCGACGATCGAAGCATCATTGGTCTCCCAGTTTGAAACATCTCTGTCTGGGAAAAGAATGGTGAGCCTCACTCCATCACCGAAGTTTATGACCTGTCCCCTTCTGACTACGAGAGATTGAGATTTCTCTGACTCTATTCTTTCCTCCAGTTCATCATCGAGAGAGTTCTCGGACTCTACCCCTGGCTCGAAATATAGCCCAATCTCATATCGGCTCACCACTTCTGGCAGTCCTCCGATATGATCTGCGTCAGGATGAGTAGCCATGAGGACATCAATACTCTTGTCGCCAAACGGCATAATTTTACCTAGCATGGAGACCACCTTCTTGTTCTTGCCCCCATCTATGAGCATCTGCTTGTGGCTCGGCGTCTCGATAAATATAGCGTCTCCCTGCCCCACATCGAGGAAATAGACTTTGAGATTGCCTGGCTTTCGCTCTAAAACAGCTAGCCAAACTAAGAGATTTGAAAGAATAAGAGCCCCTACTACGACTTCTCTATAGTGTGCTCTGACCCAGCTCATCTATATAGTATAATCTCGATATGTCCAAACAATTCGAAGAACAGAAGTTCAATATTCCCGCCCTCAAGGGTATTTCGGCGAAAAATATCGAGGAGCATCTCAAGCTCTATGTTGGCTATGTAAAGAACACCAACTCTATCATTGAGAAACTTCCAGAGTATCAGGGTTATGCCGCACAAGATGCTTTCGCTCCCTATGTCATAGGCGAGCTCGGGCGCCGATTCTCATTTGAGTTCAATGGCATGAGAAACCATGAGATTTATTTCAAAAGCTTGGAGGGTGGCTCTCAGAGTGTAGATACCAATAGCGCACTAGCTAAAGCTGGTATGGAAGAGTGGCCTTCTTACGAGTCATGGCTTGAGAAAT
>CAYGLE010000071.1:0-2134 GCA_964350995.1 uncultured Candidatus Saccharibacteria bacterium | reverse complement strand
ATTTAAAAAGAGACGGCCCAGCGAACAAGTTCGCTGGGCCGAAAAACAAAACTAGTGGTTAGTCGTCTCCGACAATCGAAGGAGACTGGAGGCTCTCATACTGCCGGACTAGGTCTTCAAGCCGGTTTTGTAACCGAGCAATCAACTTATCCGGCATTTCACCAACTCTTTCGGCGTAAACTTCTCCCATTTGCCGAGTGAGAGCGGTTCGGTCGTCCTCCGAGATGTTGGGATAGCTTTCCCCCAGACACCGGCAAAAGATTTCCTGGGCGCGTTCGTTTACAAGAACCGCCAACAAGAAATCTCGTGTCTCTACTTCGGGAGTGTAGAGATGGTACACTGCACCGACCACCTCGGCCTTGAAGTCATTCCACGACCCCCGAAAAATTTTTGTCAGGATCTCGGTCCTGAAAAAGCTCTCGAGTTCGGCAGACAAAAGAACGACCGGATCTTCGATCCAAACCACCTCCCGCTCAATCGGCTCGATTTCTGCCGGTGCGACAGTCGATGGTGATGTCGTCACACAACCCACAACCAGCCCCACCACGAAACAAAGAACGATAAGCCGAGAAACAATATTCATGCCCCACCCTTCCCTTTCTGCCAGTAATACCGGCTTTTTTCCTATTTAATTATACCAATTTTCAACACTCTCGTTAGTTTTTTATGCACTCTAATCTAAGCAAGGACCGTCCTTGCTTAAAATTCCCAACCATATGATTTACCATATGGTAAATCATATGGTTGAGGCTACTTATCTATCAAATATTATGATTTTCTATCTCGTTTTTCTCCTTTACTTTTTTCAAAATCCCAAAAAGAACCTCCAGGTATTCTTTAATCCTCTCATGCTCTTTAAAATCAACAATACGCATAATATTGTCGAGGAAATCATATCTTATCATCGTAAAATTTTCTATCAAAACCTCCTTATTATCTGTGGTGGTAATTTTATATTGCCCTAAACCATTCTCGACTTTTGCTATTCCAATTTCAGTCAAAGCAGGGTTCCCAAGAGCAGCCACAATCGTTTGTATATTATGTCCCAATTTTACCAAACAATTATTCATTGCTTGTTTATCAATAAAACTTTCCACCATCACTATTCGAGATTTTAGAAGAAGTTCAAAATTATAAGAAAGTAAAATATAAAAAGATCTTAATCGAGAAATGTCGGTTGTATTATCTATACCCAACAGGTAATCCTCTATAAAAAACAACCCCGAAGAAGCTACACTCGTTAAAGAGAAAGCATATTTATATTTTTCTTGATTATTCATCTACCTGCAAGAGCGAAAAAAATAAGAATAAGCACAATAGCAATAATCCAAAGAGGTCCGAGAATCACAATTAGCCAAATACCAAGAGCAATAATTGCAATACCTGCGAGAATAGCGAGTAACCATTTCCCAAGAACAAAAAGTGTATTCAGTAAAGCACCGAACTCTTGTATAAATTCTTTTACTCCATTTTTAAAAGAAACAAAATCTTGAGATAGAATTGTCGTAGGGTTTTTTGTTCCTCTCCTTTTCATTCCGTTTACATAGTAAAAAACAAGCAAACCCAAACAAAGATAGCCGAGAACAAAAGCACTTGTATATTCTTCGTTCTCCAAAATCCCCTCAAACTGAAGCGGAATAAAAACGAAACCAGATAGGTACCCAAGCCCTAAAACAGTATAAATCGTAACTTGGAGTACATTGGTAAAAAATTGCATGATTTTATTTCTAACTGGTCGCCACCCATTCTTTTTTACAAAGCTAGAAAATTCTCTAACTTTTACAGAAATACCCCATATTCCGCCACCAATAATTCCAGCTAATAGTATGTATGAGAAAATATCTTCAATCATATCTTTATATTTTACAACAGACTAATAAAGAATAAAAATACTCTCACTTGTAACTACCTATCCGTTGAATTGTTTTTGTGTATTGGTAATCATAAATATTACAAATTACGCCAATAACAGATAAAACCCAGCCAACCCAAAAAAGGAAGCTGTCTTGGGAATATGCCCATCGTTTTAATTCTTCTAACGAGCATAATTCCTTTGATGTATATCCTTCTCCTTTAGATACTACATAACCACTCAAAACTCCTTGCTTCTGTTTGGTAGTAGATGATTTAAAAT
>CAYGLE010000070.1:0-2208 GCA_964350995.1 uncultured Candidatus Saccharibacteria bacterium | reverse complement strand
CTATGTATTATATTTCTATAAACTAGAAGACAAACAAAAATTTTTGAAGATCAATGCACTCGCCCTACCTCTGTCTTACATACTAGCTTTGATCTCTAGAGCCTTATATTACAACCCTAGACCTTTTGTTGAAGAAAATCTTACACCACTCATAGAACACATCGCAGACAACGGCTTCCCCTCAGACCACATGCTACTTATGGCCTCTCTCGCTTCTATTATGATGATGTTTAATAAAAAGCTTGCTTACACTCTTTGGATTATCGGTATATTTGTAGGAATATCGAGGATATTTGTTGGAGTACATCATTTTTTGGATATAATGGCAAGTATTATCCTTTCAATAGTTTCTGTGTTAATGATATACTTCTATGACAAACGAAATGCCCCCAGTAACATCGGAAAATAGGAATAATGCCTTACTCATACCTCTATCTATAGTATTGGCAGGAGCCATGATAGCCGGAGCTGTATATTTGGGTGGGAACAAGGGTGGAGCGCTGGCATTAGATTCCATCCAAGATTTAAAAAAAGAGGTGAAGGTAGAAGCAGTAAACTCATCAGATCATATACTAGGAAGTAAAACCGCAGAGATTGTAGTGATAGAGTATTCTGACTTTGAGTGCCCCTTCTGCAAGGTTTTCCATAACACAATGCACCAAATCGTAGATGAATACGATGGAAAGGTGGCTTGGGTCTATAGACATTTCCCTATTGAACAACTTCACTCAAAAGCAAAAAAAGAATCTGAAGCTTCCGAATGCGCCTTCGATCAAGGAGGAAACACACTATTTTGGAAATACATAGACAAACTCTTTGCCACAACCAACTCCAATGATTCTCTAGACCTTGCCAAACTCCCTCAAATTGCATCTGATCTTGGGTTGAATGTTGATCTGTTCAATGAGTGTCTAGAAAATGGCAAATATACCAAGAAAATTGAAGACGATATAGTTAAAGCCATGGATGCTGGCGCCTCTGGCACCCCTTACTCTGTCATCATAAACAAAGATGGTAAGCAAACTCTTATAAAAGGGGCTGAACCGATAGAGAATGTAAGACTCAAGATTGACTCAGCTTTGAAGTAAGTGAAAAGATTATCGAAAACTGATTATATCTTATATAGAGATTGTGCTAAAAATACTTGGCTTAAGATTCACAAGCCTGATATTTATTTTGCTGAAGAATTATCGGCCTTTGAAAAACAAATAATAGAAACCGGAAATGAAGTTGATATCATTGCCAGAAAACTCTTTCCAGAAGGAATATGCCAAAAAAAATTCGAAAATGATAAGTACTTAGCCATAACCGATATCCTAGTAGAGACAAAAAACGGCTACAAAGTGATAGAGGTTAAGGCTACAAATGACATAGACAAATCTACGCATTATCACGACCTTGCCTTCCAAATAAATGTTCTGGAAATGGAAGGGTTTAAGATAGAATCCGCTAATATTTTGCATTTAAACAAAGATTATAAAAGAGAGGGAGAACTCAATTTCTCTAAATTGTTCAAAGTAGAAGACGTTACAGAAAAAATAGTGGAAATAAAAAAAGGGGTATTAGAAGAAATGGAAAAGGCTTTTGCTTACATAAACCAAAAAGAAGAACCAAAGGGTTTTTGCTCTTGTGTCTACAAGGGACGTTCTGCGCACTGTACCACTTTTCATTACTCAAACCCAAGCATTCCAGAGTATTCCATACATGATCTAGCGAGAATTGGTCAGAGTAAGAAAAAACTAATTGAACTTGTGGATGGAAAATATTTTCACATACATGAAATACCGGAGAATATGGAATTATCCCAAATTCAAAAGAATCAGATCCAAACTTATATCCATAATCATATAATTCATGAGGATGATCTGATAAAAGAAGAATTTGATAAACTGGTCTTCCCTTTGCATTTCTTAGACTACGAGACCTTCCCCAGCGCTTTACCTAGATTTGACAGCTTCTCGCCATACGAACAGATCCCCTTCCAGTTCTCCCTCCATATTTTAAGAGCATCAGATGCTCTGCCAGAGCACATAGATTTTCTATACACAGAAAAAGATGACCCTAGTAAATCTTTTGCAGAAGCACTCAGAGATCACATAGGTGCAAAAGGAAGTATAGTTGTTTGGCATAAAGGATTCGAATGTGGAAGAAATGGAGAGTTGGGAGCTAGACTTCCGGAATATAGAAATTTTTTTAGAAGTTTAGAGG
>CAYGLE010000069.1:0-2224 GCA_964350995.1 uncultured Candidatus Saccharibacteria bacterium | reverse complement strand
TCTGCCCCTCACCCCACCCGCAAATGCAATCATTCTTCTTTTTTGGCGAGGGTGTTTTTTAGAAATGGTATGAAGCGGGTGGGGTGAGGGAAATTTTATTTCCAAATTTTTTATAAACAAAATCCGCCTCCTCCGTAGACAGATTCTGTTCTGTCGCCGAGAGGGCGGAGTAATCACTAGAAACTTAATGTCAGCGGTCGAACATCAGCATCTCCATTAAAATAAATGAGGTCACCAGGGCGATAAATCTCAGGTCCACATCCAGCAGTAGTCGCCCCACGGACAATAAGAGCATTCTTCTTTGCAACTACTTCACCATCATGAAGAACACTCACCTCTTTCACTTTAATGAAAGTCACGAGATCATCTTTGAATGCTCCGCCAACTTCAATGTTCTTAAAAAGCACAAGTTTCTCCTTTCTTTGATTTGATTTCTAAAGAACTCTAAATGACCGCGGCGACCTCGATTTCTTTGGCCGCAAGCTCACGAAGAGCTTTTACCGTTACGTTTTCTCGACCTGGGAAAGGCGTCGTGGTGTAGAACTCCCACACCTCAAACGGTGGGTCATCTCTTTTGACAACCAACACGATTGCATCTCCATCAAGACCTTGTCGGATCCATTTCAGAGGATGATTTTTCCCTCCAAAATTGACGACGATTTTTGGATTATCTTCACTGTTCTTCAATGGAGACCATTCAATACCAATAACAGCAGTGCCAGTGATCGGTAGATGGTAGTGAACTTTCCGACGATCGTTCTCTTTGTGCTCATACCTCTTGGTGACACAAAGAACCTCAAACTGCATTCCTGTGCAAAGTTGCATTTTAGTTTCCTCCTATTCGTAATAGCTGAAGTTCAACCTTCACACCCCCATCAAAAAAGCCAAGATCTCCAGGAAGCAAGACCTTGCTATCACAACCACTATGTGATGATCCGGCTGTGATTACAACATTTTTCTTCCTCGCTATACCTTCCGAATCAAGAATCTGCACTTCTCGTATTTTCATGCAGGTGAGCGTTCCATTTCGAAAACTCTCCCCAACATCAACTCTTTCAAAAAGTGTGGACTCGTAAGTATGTCTCATTTTACAAAGAACTCCTTTCTGGGATTTCTCCCTTAAAATATTCTTCTGTAAAAATACTTTAAGCGAGGCCCGATCCGATTTCTCGAATCGGGCAAATTCGATCTTCTTAAACGTGGGGAAACTACCCACTTATGGTGCCAAAGACATCATCGGAAATCTGTAACCGAAAAGTCTTGCCGAGACGTCGGAAGATTTTGATGGCTCGGATAATTTCCCGAAAATCTTCCTTGTTGGTAGGAGGACTAAGAAGTAATCCATCCACTTCACACCAGCCATCAGAGGGCAAGAATTTTACTACCAAACCCTCTATCTTATACTCCACTGGAACATGTGGCCATTCAGTCATAGACTTTTGGACGTGTTGACTACTCCAGTCTGTAACCTTTCCAGACGAGCAAAGAATCCGAACGGTTTTTTTCATCTTCCGCCACTCTGTTTGGGTTGCCTCGTAGAGGCGTTCTTTAGGCCAGATTATCTCGTCAAACTGGTTTGGTGCAACTAAAACTCTCGTCATTTTTACGGCTCTCTTTCTGACCACTATACTAAATAAAATTAGAACTTTGTCAAATTGACGAATATTTAGAAATATGCTTTCATAAAGTCGGAAAAGGAGTCCTTATGCACGCATTATCCTTGAAATTGCAAGAGTTTTTCTTCGAAGCGGCACTCGCTACTTATGCCGGTTCTGCTCCGAAAACATCGATCGAAGGTTTACCAAAATCTAAAGTGTACCGATACGAACGCGACAACTATTTGTATATCGATACGTACTTCACCAACGGCGAGCAGAGCGGTGGTCAAACCATTATCTACATCAAACCTGAAGGTTCACCTGACTTCGTTCCGGCATGGATCATGCAATATCACGGCTGGTGTGAAGGCGACAACAAAGAAGTGCTGGACTTCCTGAAAGAAGTCCTCTCCAGAACCTACCGAACCCACACCTTCTGCGGTGGCAGGGGAAAACTCTTTGGAGAAGTAAGCTCTGGTCGGTGTTTGGAGTATGGAAACAAATGGAGTGGCACCTTTGATTATTTTAATGGAGAGGAGAAAATCATGAAAGAGGATGTGCCTGAAGGTGGAACTGGTCTCGAAACGAGAGATGTCTTCTGGCATCGATATCAAGGTATGACGCTC
>CAYGLE010000068.1:0-2315 GCA_964350995.1 uncultured Candidatus Saccharibacteria bacterium | reverse complement strand
TTCTGGTAGAGCTTATCCAAGAAGTACTATAACCATACTTAAAGATGCTCAAGTGGTGACGACGACTGTGGCCGATGCCTTAGCTAGTTTTCAAGGTACGGTCTCTGGTTTAGCTGGGGGAAACTACTTCTTCTCTATATATAGTGAGGATAACAATGGTAATAGATCTAGCCTTCTCACTTTTCCTGTTGGGGTGACACCCAACACAGTGACAAATATTACCGGTATCTTTATCGCTCCGACCATTGCGGTAGACAAAGCGGAGGTTAGGAGAGGAGACAATATTGCTATCTTTGGTCAGTCGGCTGTAAACAGCGAGATCACTATACAAGTTAACTCTAATGAACCAGTCTTTGCCAAGACAAAATCAAGCGGATCTGGTGTATATCTATATAATTTTGATAGCTCTCTTGTTGAATATGGTGACCACAACGCTAAGTCAAAGAGTGCTATAGACGGAGAGATAAGTCAGTTTAGCAAGTCAGTAGCCTTCAAGGTTGGTACACAAAATATCTTGGCTCAACTTGCTACGCCAACTTGTAATAAGAGAGGAGATGTTAATGTGGACTGTAAGGTCAACTTGGTGGACTTCTCCATCTTAGCTTATTGGTATAAGAAGATAAATCCACCAGTAAGGGTTGACTTAAATAATGATAAAAAGGTCGATCTCATTGATTTTTCGATTATGGCATTTAATTGGACCGGATGATGAAAAAATATTTTCTACACATATTTGTATTAGTTTTTGTTTCTCTTCCTCTTGTATCAAAAGCCAACACTGCCTTCATAGAGGTTGATACAAAAGGAGAGAGGGTGAATGCCATAGAGGGGACGCTAGTATTACCTAAAAGTTTTGACTTAGAAAGAGTAGAGACGGGTCAATCCTCGATATTGATTTGGATCACTCAACCGAAATTTGATGCTTCAAGCAGAGAAATAGTCTTCGCTGGACTAACCCCCGGAGGCTTTAGCGGGGGACATCCAATCTTCAGTCTCATTGGTGATTTTGCCGAAGCAGATTTGAAAAATATTGTTTTCAAAAGTATCAAGGGACTTCGGGATGATGGAGAGGGGACGGAGGTGAAGGTCTCAATGAGTATTAGAGAGTCTCTGAATGTTATCGACACCTTACCACCAGAGCCGTTTGTTGTTGTGGTGTCTAAAGATGAAGAGTTGTTTGCAAACAAATTCTTTGCTTCTTTCCAAGCGAATGATAAGGGTACGGGGATACTAAAGTATGAAGTATCGGAAAAATGGTTTTTGAGTCCAAAAGACGAGGGTTGGCAGGAAGCTCTAAGTCCTTATGAAATAAAGGATAAATGGAATCTCAAAAAGCTATATATTAAAGCTTTAGACCACGAAGGAAATTCTAGGGAAGTTTCAACATCACTTCCAAACAGGAAATATGCAATTATGTTCTTTGTTATAATAATATTAGTCCTATGTATATTTTTAACCAGAAGATTACGAAGACACTTTTCATCCTTGGGTTAGTCTTACTTCCGTTTTCTACCCACGCAACTACGTTATCCATTACTCCTTCAAGTGGTACCTTTGAAGTTGGGGACAGAGTGTCTGTGAGAGTAATGGTCTCTGGTAATGAAGCAATCAACGCTGTCTCTAGTGAGATAAACATCCCCACTTCAATCTTTTCTGTAGATTCGGTTTCCAAGTCTGGGTCCATTTTGAATTTCTGGGTTAGTGAGCCATCATCTCTCAATGGGGTGGTTAAGTTTGAGGGGGTGACTCTAGGAGGCTTTCAAGGGAGTAGTGGTACAGTAGTGACGATTAATCTACGAGCAACAGGAGTTGGCTCGGGGAAGATTAATTTTGTCTCTGGACAAGTCTTGGCCAATGATGGACAAGGGACGAATGTTACCCAAGGTACTTCTGGAGCCAGCTTTAATATAAAGGAGTCTACAAGACCAAAGGTTGTCCCAGAGGAAACACCTTCTCAAGAAGTGGTTGTCGCTCCAACACTTGAGTCTCCACAGATAGAACTCATCTCTAAGTTTGGAGAGAAGGCAGTGTCTGGCACCTCAAATTATTCTAATTCAGAGGTCTTGGTGATCTTCTTATCAGATGGCGGAACAAAGATCTTCATCTTAGGAAAGACAGATGAGAATGGCGAGTTCTTGCTCATGGTACCAAAAACTCTCAAGAGGGGGACCTACAGAGTTTCAGCTCAAGTGATACAAAAGGACTTCACTTATAGCCCAACTTCAAATGAAATTTTTGTTAAAGTTGGAAATATCATTTCAGATATCGGATGGGATGTGAGGATCATCCTTATCCTCCTTTTCTTATCTTTAATA
>CAYGLE010000067.1:0-2316 GCA_964350995.1 uncultured Candidatus Saccharibacteria bacterium | reverse complement strand
TTGGGATACAGGGAGCGAGGAAAAGAGGAAGGAGATTCTTAATTTTTTCAAAAAAGAACTACCTAGTTAAAAGCTTTGTTTTCGGGTAGTATATTGCCATGTTGCAGAGCAAACTTTTTACCAAAACCCGCAAAGAAGCTCCTAAGGATGAGGTCTCTAAGAATGCAGAACTTTTAATACGAGGAGGGTTTGTCAGCAAGGAGATGGCGGGGGCCTACAATTTGCTACCTCTTGGTCTTAGAGTTTTTAATAAGATAGTTGGTATTATCCGTAAGGAAATGAATGCGATCGGTGGGCAAGAAGTTTTCATGAATTCTCTCCAAAGACCAGACCTTTGGAAAAAACATTTTAATGAGAGTAGGTGGGATGAAGATGTTTGGTTTAAAACTAATTTTAGTGATGGAGGAGAGACAGGTCTTGCTTTTACTCACGAAGAGCCAATATCAAACATGATGGAGCAGTTTATTTCTTCTTACAAAGATCTACCGTTTGCTGTCTATCAATTTCAAACTAAATTTAGAAATGAGAAGCGTGCTACAAGTGGTGTCCTTCGAACAAGAGAGTTTGTGATGAAAGATATGTATTCTTTTTCCAAATCTGAAGAAGAACACAATAAGTTTTATGAAGAAGCCAAGGAAGCCTATAAAAAGATCTTCAACATTGTCGGTATTGGCGAGCAGACTTATCTTACAAAAGCTTCTGGTGGAAGTTTCTCCAAATTTTCCCACGAGTTTCAAACTGTTACTCCTGCCGGAGAGGATACAATATTTATAACTGATGAAGAAAAGAGAGAAGCGATAAATAAAGAGATTGGAAGTCCCGAAGATGGGCGAGAGGAGAGAGCTGTCGAGGTGGGGAATATCTTCACCCTTGGGAGTAGATTTTCAGAGCCAAACCTTAATTTCAAAGATGAAAAAGGAGAGCAGGGGGTGGTCTTCATGGGTTCTTATGGTATTGGCCCTGCAAGGCTCATGGGTACTATTGTTGAAGTCCTCTCGGATGAAAGGGGTATAATTTGGCCTCAATCAGTCTCTCCTTTTAGAGTCCATCTCATTATTGCGGTGGAAGACGAGTCTGCAAAAAAGATGGCGAATGATTTGTATGAAAAATTGGTTTCAGAGAACATCGAGGTGCTTTATGACGATAGAGATTTGAGAGCGGGGGAAAAATTTGCAGACGCAGA
Organism: uncultured Candidatus Saccharibacteria bacterium; assembly: GCA_964350995.1. Taxonomy (GTDB): domain Bacteria; phylum Patescibacteriota; class Minisyncoccia; order Phycocordibacterales; family Zambryskibacteraceae; genus JAIFWN01. The sequence goes on along the minus strand of CAYGLE010000067.1, from coordinate 1,133 downwards.
TCTTATCGGTATAACTTCGCAAGTTATCGTTGGAAAGAGGGCTGTGGAGTCTAAGCTCTACGAGTTGAAAGACAGAAAAAATGGAGAGGTCAGAAATCTAAGTTTTGACGATCTGGTGAGTGAGTTAAGAAAATAAGATATGAAGGATGTTAGGGAAAAAGTTAGAAAGGTTTTTGCAAATGATGTTGGTATCGATTTGGGCACCGCCAATACATTGGTTTACTTGCGAGGAAGAGGAATCGTTATCAACGAACCATCGGTTGTTGCGGTAAATCAAAAAACTAATCAAGTAGTGGCCGTTGGCTCTGAAGCCAAGGCGATGCTAGGACGTACCCCAAACCACATCTCGGTGGTACGTCCCTTGGTTGATGGCGTGATCTCGGATTTTGAGGTGACGGAAGAGATGCTCGCGTATCTATTAGACAAAGCTCAATCCTCTTCGAGGAAAATTTTTTCTCCAAGAGTGGTTATCGGAGTTCCTTCAGGTATTACATCGGTAGAGATCCGTGCTGTTAGAGACGCTGCAAGGAATGCCGGAGCAGGAGAGGTGCATATTGTGGAAGAACCTATGGCGGCAGCTATTGGGATGCGTCTACCCATACATGACCCAGTAGGTAGTATGGTGGTAGATATTGGCGGAGGTACTTCAGACATTGCCGTCCTTTCTTTGGGTGGTGTGGTGAGGTCAAAGAATTTAAGGATTGCTGGGGATCGATTTAACGCCGACATAATCTCTTATATCAGGAATCAATTTAAGATATTGATTGGTGAGAAAACAGCAGAGTCGGTGAAGTTTATAGCCACAGCCCTCATACCTCTAGACACCCCGCTAGAAGCAAAAGTTAAAGGTAGAGATCTGGTGACTGGTTTACCAAGAGAGGTGGTTATTACTGATTCTGATATTAGAGAAGCGCTTAGCCCATCGATAGAGACCCTTGTTTTGTCTATAAGAGAAGTTTTGGAAGCGACCCCTCCAGAGATATTGTCGGATATTATCGATAGAGGGATCTTTCTTGCGGGTGGAGGAGCATTGCTTAGGGGGTTGCCAGAGGTTTTGGAGGGAGAGTTGGGTATTCCTATGCATGTTGCCTCGGACCCTCTTTCGGTAGTGGCACGGGGTACTGGTGTAATAC
>CAYGLE010000066.1:0-2513 GCA_964350995.1 uncultured Candidatus Saccharibacteria bacterium | reverse complement strand
GTTCAGGAGTTGGTTGTGTAGTTTCGTCTGGCATAAATATATTTTAACAGAAAAACCCACCGACCGTTGCGACAGATTTTTCTGTCGTAGGGTGGCGGGGTGTTAGATTTGCCAATTGATCACCTCATTGGCGACTGCGTGTTTCAAATCTGCTTGCAAGAGTAATTCTGGGCGAGCAGTGAGTGTGGTGGAAAGACGGAACAAGGTGTCAATGTTCCACCCTCCGAAATCGATCGGTTTTTCAAGAGAGAGCATCCGACCGATAAACGATGGGTTCATCTTCATCCTTCTGGCCAATTCGTTGATCGAGAAGATTTTCTGCCAAGCCATGAGGATGTAGACATTAGAGCGGACTTGATCGGCGTTCATTTGTACCCAGATCCAGATCAAACTGTTTGCTCGAAAGAAATCTGGATGGTCTTTGTAGTTCATCGCACCAAGCAAGCTGATGTCTTCGATCAGACGATACATCTGAGTGGCTACGAAGTCCGGTCCTTTGTCAGCAATTTCTCGCTCCTCTTCACGAGTGAGAGAATAGTGTCGACGAGGTCCGTTTGCGGTTTGATACTGTAATTCTTTTGTCATTCGATTAACCCTTCTTCTCCTCGCCGTAGATGCGTTTGTGATCGCCGGCTGGGAATTCTGTGGTTCGGTTGAGACGATACTTAGCGAATCTTGAAACTCGCACAACTGTAACAATCACCCCTACGCAGGAGATCATCAGTGCGACGTTAATAAATATCCCTAAGTAACATTTTTCACCAGTGGCATGGTATTCGACACCGGTCATATGGTGATAGATCGATAATGCAAATAACTGAACAGCTATCAGGATCCAAATAATCGCCCATATCGAAGTGCGATCTCGGATATCACCTAAGCGTTCACGTAGGTCGAACTCTGTATTTTGAATGTACATAAAACTCCTTTCCTGCCCAAAAAGATAACATATTGAAGTAGATAAGTCAATTTGCAATTTTCTTAAACTATGATTAAATAATATCGGAGGTTTTATGGCACATAGTGTAGAAGAGGATGCCGTACCAAAAATTGCGGCTAAGTATGGTTGGAGTGCAGAAGTAACCAGAGCGAAAATCCGAAGAACTCAAGAGATACTTGGTCTGATGCATCCCATTGATGCAGTAGAGTTTCTTCTGGAGACTGTTGTCAATCCTGTCATTTGCGACGGCTGTGTTTTTCATTTGCCGTCGGATCATCGCTGTCATGGCCCTAAATCCGTTGTGCTGGGAGAACAGACCAACAAGCAATGCCAGTGTCCCGACTGCTTTGTGGTCAACAAACTTGGAAAAGGTTGAAGGGGAGAAATCCCAGAAAGGAGTTCTTTAACATGAGTGAAGAAATTCGAGACGGAATTCTATTCGTGACTGGGCCGCTCAGCGATCCATATCGCGGTTCAAGCCAATGCACAAAAGAAGGCGGAGAGGCAGAGTATCAATCTAAACCGCGAAACAAAGTGGTGATGGCGGTATATCTCCTGCTTCTCGACGCAAGCGATGGAATCCTCATTGCTCGCCGATGCAACACCGGATACATGGACGGGATGTACAATTTCCCCGCTGGCCATGTCGAAGAGGGAGAATCTCCGTTTGATGCTTTGGTTCGGGAAGTCGAAGAAGAACTCGGCCCAACAATCGCAAATGAGCTGAGAGAATCCGGTCCTCGACTGCGACACATGCAGTGGCGACCAAAACACGATCAGACTGGAGATCGGCTCGACTTGTATTACGAGCTTCAGACGGTCAAAAGCAAGCAGAAAGTCGTGAACGGAGAACCGCACAAGTGCGACGATCTGCAGTGGATCTATGTGAATGAACCCCTTCCAGAGAGTTATGTTCCTCATCAGAGAGTCGTCTTCGAAAGTCTTTTTCAGAGAAAGGAAGTGAGTGGCCAAGTCGTCCAGCACGGCTACTCCGAACTCAATCTCGACTGGATCAAGGAAAATGGTCTGTACAAACTGTAGTACCGCCGAAAGTCGCCGATATCTGGCTGACTTCGGCGGCTTTCTTTTTTATATATTTATGATTAAATTTGGTTAACCATGGACAGCAAAAACTTTGATAAATTGGAATATGACAGTTGGGATTCAGAAATAGAGAAGGACATCGACTATGTTCCCGATCTATTTTTCAGAGGAAAGTTAATGAATAAAAGTTTGCGTATAAATGACAAACTTTCTGTTATAGGTGGAAAGAAGGAAGAAAACTCAATTATTTTTTTAAGAAAATACATCTCTGCTTCCGGAGGAAGAGGAAACTTCCCCGGAACCTGTTTTCTGTATGAATTTAAAGGTAAAAGGAAATGGCATTTTGAAGCACAGGATTCTGTTAGAGCGTTTCTAGTCGCCGTTAGAATATTCAAAAAAACCAGATGTGATACAGAAGCTCATTTTTGTATAAAGAATTCAAGAAAAAAGGAATACTATAGGCCATTTATATTCAATGATCGGTATGAAGGCATTTATCATACTCGGGAAAAATCATATATCGATAATT
>CAYGLE010000065.1:0-2605 GCA_964350995.1 uncultured Candidatus Saccharibacteria bacterium | reverse complement strand
TTGATGCCAATGTGCTTATCTTTGAGCGTACTAAAGAGGAACTTAAAAAAGGTAAGAGTATTTATGAGTCTCTGCATGAAGGATTTTTACGCGCATGGCTTTCTATAAGAGATTCAAACATAGCCTCTCTAATTACTGCAGTGATTCTATTTTGGCTTGGCACATCGGCGGTGAAGGGCTTTGCTCTTACTCTTGGAGTAGGTGTGCTTGTCTCAATGTTTACAGCAATAACCGTTTCAAGAACTTTTCTTTTTGCTATTGCTAGAGAGACTAAAAGTGGGGAAGTTGAAGGACGATTGAAAAGATTTTTATTCAGTAATGGTTTGCATATAAAATAATATGTTTGTCGTAAAATACAGAAAAATCTGGTTTATCATATCGGCGGTACTTATCCTTCTATCGGCTTACGCTATTTCAACTTTTGGTTTTAAACTCTCTATTGATTTTAAGGGTGGAAATATTACTGAATTTAAATATATAGACTCTAGACCAGATAAATCTACTCTTGAGGGTGAGATAGAGAAACTTGAATTTGGTGGATTCTCTATTAGACCATCGGAGAGTGATAAATTTATTATTCGTACGAAGAATCTAACAGAATTAGAAATTAAGGAACTTGCAGAAGCTGCTTCTATTCAAGGCAAGCATGAACTTGTTGTAGAACGTTCAAATAGTGTGGGTCCTACTGCTGGAGCCGAACTCAAGTCTAAGGCTGTGAAGGCTATCATTGTCGTTGTGCTGATGATCGTTATTTTCATCACTTTTGCTTTTCGTGGAGTTTCAAAGCCGGTAGCTTCTTGGAAATATGGTTTCGCGACCATTATTGCACTATTTCATGATGTTTTGATTCCGACAGGCATCTTTGTTTTCTTAGGACAATACTTTGGAGTAGAGATGGATATACTTTTTGTCACTGGTCTTTTGGCAGTGCTTGGGTATTCTGTTCATGACACGATAGTCGTTTTTGATAGGGTACGAGAAAATTTGAGGATAAATTATGAGAAGAACATTTCAGAAGACTTTGAGCTAACAGTAGGGAAGTCGGTGTCACAAACTTTTGCCCGCTCGATCAATACCTCTCTCACCATCTTCATAACCCTTCTCGCTCTGTACATTTTTGGATCATCTTCTACAGAGCACTTCTCCCTTCTTTTGCTTATTGGGGTTGTCATCGGTACTTACTCATCAATCTTCGTCGCTTCTCCTCTTCTTGTAACTTTCTATAGACTGCAGAAGAAATAAAAACTGCACCCTAAGGCGCAGTGTGTGTGGAAGCAAGTTCCAGCTTCCATTCCTTATTTAGTCTGAGTCCTTTACTAAAGAATGGTCGACCATCGAGTAGTTCTTGGACATCTTCTCGAACTACCTCTTCGTCGGCTTCAAGATTAACTCTAAGTATGGTGGCGACATCACTCGGTGTGAGAGCTACCTCAGAGTTCGTAACCAACTCGACGATATGATGTTTGTAGCATGGTCGGATGTCACCATGAGCCATGATTTGCACGAGACCCTTGCTTAAGAGTTTCCCAACAACACCCTTCACATCACTTGAAGTCATCGATCCTCTAAGCCTATCTGAGAGCTCTCTCATCCACCAACCATTTCTCTTGGTTGGTCCATTTGTGCGTAGGGTTTTCAGAATCAACTTCTCTTCTTCGGACAGCTCGTTCTCGTCCATAGGATCCTCCACTTAGGTGTGTGCATCTCTATCAGACATACTACATTTTTGAAATAAAAAAACCACTACGCCTAGTACAACGTAGTGGTGGCAAAATGCCGACGAGTGTATCCGCGTATCGCTAACAGGGGAAAGCGAAGCGAACGTTTATCTTCCCAGAATATGGTTTCCCATATCTTTTGCAACCGTTTTCAACCTTGCTCGGGATGGGTTTGCTTGTCGTTGTGGCTTGCTTGGGAAGCAAGAGATCCACTTTTTACTCAAGGGATACACGACAGAAACCCGGTTGCTTGTTGAACGGACGCTTGGACCTTTGGCTTGGGGGGGACCAAGATGCAGTGGTCTTTAGCGCGAGGATTTGTGTCCCCGGCACTTACCGTTCGGAGGAAAACGTGGAAAACTTTGGCCAGTCTCACTCACTCGTCGGACGAAGAACTTCTGTACTTAAGTTGAAAGGTGAGGAGGAAGACTTGTTTCAGTCACGGCTGCACTTTTTTTGCGCGCCCTTTTTTTAGGACCGTTCCTCAACGCATCACGCTCCAAGTATCTCTCCTTTTATTCACATCTTTCATCAATCCCGGTGTCGTATGAAGTCGGCTAAATACGACACCTAGCTCCCCCGAGCTCCTCTTAGGATTGATTAAGGCGGTAGGCTAAATACTGGTCCCCCTCACCCATATTCTATGTACAGATTCTAACCATGAAATATATTACCTTATCGAAAAAAGAGCAAGTAAGCTCTAGCTTGACTAGGTTTTTTATATGAGTATACTTACTCCCACGTCTTAACTACACATAAACCTGTCGTTAAGGCGGGCACCTTAAAAATTGAATATTGAGAACAGCAAGTTTCTGTGTATTTTATAGGATCGTAATGGGGAAGAAGGAAAATTATCGTTTTCTTTTTTGTTCCGTTCGTGTCTGCAC
>CAYGLE010000064.1:0-2709 GCA_964350995.1 uncultured Candidatus Saccharibacteria bacterium | reverse complement strand
ATTAAAACCTCTTTCTTTCTGTCTTTTGGAGGACATGGGTATTGGTATAAGCAGAGGTCTGCTTTCTTGCCAGCGAGCCGACTCAAATAAGATCTTTTCTTCCCGCTCTGATTTGATGGTGTCCAAAAGTATTTCAGCTAATTTTTGTATCAAATTTTCATTTTTTCGATATTTTAGTTCCCAGACGAGAGAGCGTGCCCTTGGATCGGCATAATTCCAGACAGAGATGATGTCCTCATCTGTATTATTTGCTGGAGTTAATTTGTCTATGAGTTCTGATGGTGAGAGGGATTCAAGTTCTAGTATTTCTTTGTTTTTTGGGAAGAGAAAGTCAGTAAAGACAGAGAAAATATCTTTTATTGTCATGTATAATAGGCATTATATGTCATTTCTCGGCAAGTTTTTCGGTAAGAGGGAAGCACCTTCAGTCTTGGGAGTGGATATAGGTTCTTCTGCTATAAAAATAGTTCAAATAAAAAAGAAGAGTGGTCAAGCTGTGCTTGAAACATATGGAGAGCTGGCTTTGGGACCTTATGGGGGCGCCACTATTGGTCAAGCTGTTCAGCTTCCGCAAGAGAAGATCGCTTCAGCTCTCTTTGATCTCATGCGTGAGAAGGAGGTTAATGTCACCACAACTCAAACTGGTGTGGCCATACCCTTCGCCTCTTCTTTGATGTCTGTCATAGAGATGCCTGAAGTGAGTCAGAAACAACTTGAAGTCATGGTGCCTATAGAAGCGAGGAAGTATATACCCGTACCGATAAACGAGGTGATGCTTGATTGGTCGGTGATACCCAAAGTCTATAACCCAAACGAGGAAGATGAAGATGGTAAGGAGAAGAACAATGTTTTGAAACGTGTTGATGTGCTTGTGGTTGCTATACACAACGACACTATTGCTAGATATCAGACGATAATACAAAAAGCCGGACTCGAAGCAGGATTTTTTGAGATAGAAATTTTCTCCACCATGCGCTCTGTTGTCGAGGAGAGTCTCACGCCGATAATGATCATGGACATGGGAGCCGCGACAACCAAACTTTATATAATTGAGAGAGGGATAATCAGAGCTTCACATACTGTAAATCGGGGGTCTCAGGATATTACCTCCACTATTTCTCAATCTTTCGGACTCTCAATGGAGAAGGCTGAGATAATGAAGCGGGAGATCGGAGCTTCTGGTCAAGATGAGTCACTTAAAAATATAATTTCTCTTGTACTTGAGTTTATTTTTGCCGAAACTAACAGAACTCTTCTGAATTTTGAGAAGAAATACAATAAAAGTGTCTCGAAAGTTATTCTTGTTGGTGGGGGAGCGTCTATGAAAGGGTTAAACGAGATAACCAAAAACGCTTTCAAAACGGAGGCGGTCATGGGCAACCCATTCGGAAAACTGGCGACTCCAGCTTTTATAGAAAATATCTTGAGAGAGACGGGACCAGAGTTTGCGGTAGCTATCGGTGCTGCGCTAAGAAAGCTCAATGATATGTAGTAAATGTGTATAACCACTACTTTTGAGCTTTAATTTGTTCTATAATTTCCTAAGATGGAACCCAAATTTCAATCATCGTTTATCCCTAAAGGACCACTTGCTACCTCTGGCACTGCTACCAAGGTTTCCCGTCAGTCCGACAAAAGTCTGCTCGCCACTCTCGCGGTCTTTGTCTTCATCTTTTCTATTCTGTTATCTCTTGGGGGGGCTGGTTATGAGTGGTATTTGAAAAATAGTTTGGTCAAAATGAGTGGGAGTCTCGAGGAAGCCGAAGCTTCTCTTGATCCCGATACAATCAACGAAATAAGTAATCTTGACCAAAGAATCATCTCTACGAAAAGAATAGTAGACAGTCATAAGATCATAAGCCCGTTCTTCACCTATCTCGAAGCATCTACAGTTAGTTTGGTTCGCTTTACTGATTTTAGATATGAGTCTGTAAATGGGGAACTCTCTTTGTCTATGAGAGGTGAGTCTAAGGGCTACTTGGCTTTAGCTCTACAATCACAAATACTCAATACCTCCGGTTATCTCAAAGATGTTATCTTTGGTGATCTTAGCTTGAATGAAAAGGGGGATGTGAGTTTCTCCTTTAAGGCCAAACTTGATCCATCGATCATTTCTTATAATAGAGGTGGAGATGTAGAAGAGTCTTCGCAACCAGCACAATAAAATTATGAAAAATTCTACAGCTTCAATCTTACTTCTACTCTCAGCCGGACTCTTTTTGACCGTCATCTTACCTTATTACGATAAGGTTATGGTCTTGAGAGATCGATCTCTCCAATACAAAGGAATTTTGGCCAATATAGCTGAGATAGGACAGAAGCGCGATGACCTGAAGGTAAAATATGAAAATCTTCCACAAAATGAGGTTCAAAAATTAGAGAAAGTTCTTCCTTCTCAATCTGATATTGTAAGTTTGGCAGTAAACTTTGATTCTATCGCAGCAAGGTATGGCATATCTATAAAATCTATAAACTCAACAGACAGTTCAACCCAGTCGGTGGATGGTATTGTCCAAGCTCCATCATCAAGTCTGTATCATGAGGCTACAGTGACGCTCTCCTTTATTGCCGACTATGAAAGTTTTAGAGGCTTTATGTCTGACATTGAGAAGAGTCTTAGGATCATAGATATTCAATCAGTTACTTTTGAGAGTTCTGACAACGGTCTCTATGATTTTAAAGTTACCGTCAAGACCTATTGGTTAAAAT
>CAYGLE010000063.1:0-2723 GCA_964350995.1 uncultured Candidatus Saccharibacteria bacterium | reverse complement strand
ATCTTATTGACTAGTTTGGTATTTTTAGAACCAAAAACTACCTCAGCTTTTTCTATAGTAACAGCAGGTGCTGATTGTGATGCTGGTGGCCCAATCATTAATCTTAGTTGGGAAACATTTCCTGGAGCTACTAATTATGATGTATTAGTTGGCGGTGCCCTAATGGCTAATGTTGGAGGAACTAGTTTTGTTTCAAGTCACGCATCTTGGATGACTGTTAACTCCAGCAATTCTTGGTCAATAAGAGCAAAAGATAATTCTGGTAATGTTCTGGATACCACTCCTGCCACTCAAGTAATTTTTAACCCCTGTTTTGTTGTTTATGTCGTTGCTCCAGATACTTACAATTCACCAATTGCTAGGGGTCAGTCAGTTAGTATTAATATTGCTGTAAGTTCTCATAGTGGTTGGGGTGGTAATGTAACTGTATATGTAAATGACGGTAGGGGTTTTTCAGGGTCTAATTTAACTTTTAGCGTTCCAGCAGGCAGTACGGAAGCTCCTTATGGTATCAGTAATGATGAATATTTCACTCTTACAAATGTTAATGCTGTTCTCAATTCATCTGTAGAGATTGGTTTTGCAGTTGATGGAGGAGATGCAGGTTGGAGTCCTCAAAGTGTAATTGTCTATACTGGAGGGGCTTCAGCTTCTCCAATGTCTGGTTCTCTTTCTCCTGCATCTGCTACCTGTACTATTCCTGCTGGTGGGACTTCATGTACCTATACCTTTTCTTGGAGCGTTACAAATCCTGTTAGTGGCACATCTTATATTGGTGGTGCTGAAGCAGAAGGAACTACTCACGAACTTATGGTTGGAGCTCCTGATATTACGGCAAGTTATTCTCTTACAAACAATGGAGAGATTCTTGACACAAGCACTCTTACCGGAAGCTGTGCCTCTGGTACTACTTGGGCTGGTAGTAGTGGTTGTGTAGCATCAGTGCCAACCGGAACTATTTCTGCTGATCGTTCTACATGTAATATGGGGGCAGATTGTAGATCTGTTATTTTAACTTGGAATAGTCAAAACTCTTTCAATCAAAACAAAATATATATAAATGGAATAAATGCAGTATTAGTAGCAATTTTTTCAGGCAATATAAGTTCAAGAGTTGATGGTTTAAGTTCTACGGGAAATTGGACTATGGCAGTACCTGGAAATTATCAATTTTGTCTAAATGGTACAAATAGTTCTGGTCAAGAAGTTAATATGACACCACCTGCTTGTACACAAACTGTTAACATTAAATCATGTATAAATTCATTTACAGCTTCGGGAGGGAAAGTATCATGGAGTATACAAAATTGCAGAAATCCTAAAATAAATGGAGTTAGTATACCTGATGAAGGTAATATGGATTGTACTTCAGGGGTGACATATACATTTAATACTGATGATTCAGACTCATCAGTTGCTACATGTCCAGCTTCAACTCCTAGCTTAGGTGCAAATTGGTTTGGTGGTGGAACAAGTTTCAGTCAAACAGTTACTCCTGGCAACACATATACAGTACCTTTTAGTTTTTGGAACTCTGGTCAAACAGGAAGTGCACTTACTAATCCATATTGTACTTTTACTACCAATTTAAATATTAATCTTTCTGATGATCAGTCATGTCCATCTACTACTTTGATTGCGAACTAATTTTAGTATCAGGACTTTTTTATTATCCACAACTATTTGCAAACAAGACTTGACTTATGATATAATTGTAGTGGAAAAGGAGGGCCCTAAAAATGAGGCTCAAGGTGTTCATTGTCGTTTCGATTTTTCTTCTGTGGGTCCTCTGCCCACAGTCTTTGTTCGGCCAGAAGAACTGTGCCGAGTTTGAAGTTTCTGCGGATGGGAATCGTTGTAAGTCAATGACTCTCATACCATGGATTACCTTCGGAGATGGATGGACTTCCACAATTCGTGGTGCCAACATAGGCTCCAAGAGCCCTAACATCGTTCAGTTTAGTTGGAAATTGCTTGCTCCAACTCCAATGACAAACGGACGGTACAATCATCTTGTCGGTGCATACACTGACAATTTGACCATGCCACTCGGAGCAGTGCATTTTGGCGAGGTTGGTGGAATCATCTTGAACCCAGGGGATTCCGTGGAGATGGATTTCTTCTCTGGATTTTCTGGCTGTGATGCTCATGGTCAGAATTGCTACACCAATCCATTGGATAAGAACATACTCTTTTACGGTTCAGTTTTAATTGGCTATCAAGCTGATGGGCCAGAAGCACTTCGTGGTTTAGTTAAGCCGTCGGTGCAGTTTAATCACACCAATGGTTATCAAGCTTCTGAACCCGCTCTTTCTCCAGCACCAGTCTGGAGGTCGCCTGTCTCAGCAACTTCTGATGGTAAGCTTGGTTACAGTATGGCCTTGGCTAATCCAGGGACATTTGAGATAGTAGTTCGTGGAACTCTCATGAAAAACCCTCTTGGCATGGTCATCTCCACACAAGAATGGAAAATTCCTGGTGGTCAACCAGCACCGGGTGGAACTATTGGTGTTGTTTTCGCCGGTTCCAGAACCTGGCCAACTCCGGGCTTCGGAAATGAGATGTTCCAAGGAGGCACCAGCTTCACCGGCTGGGTCAAGCTTGAAGTTTTAACCCCAGGAGGAAAGGTAACAATGGTTGGTTTGCAGTACTCGACCACACCATCAGGGCGACAAACCATGTCGTCGGCTGACATCCAGCCGAGCCAACAGTAAGTTTAGGTC
>CAYGLE010000062.1:0-2925 GCA_964350995.1 uncultured Candidatus Saccharibacteria bacterium | reverse complement strand
TTATAAGAACATACATTCCTCGGTAGCTCAGTGGTAGAGCGGCCCGCTGTGAAATATCGCAGCTTGTTTGAGAAATCAAACGATGAACTCTTTGGGATAACGGTGAAGCCCTACGAGACAAAAATCTCGGGGTAATACCGTGGGAACCTCGCATTCGCGGGGAGCGCCGTAGAGACTAGATACCAAAGCACCTAAGTCTTAGTTGATATGGTGAAGATATAGTCCACCCCTAGAAGTAATTTTAGGATAAGTGTAACGGGTTGGTCGTAGGTTCGAGTCCTACCCGAGGAGCTCTTGACTTTCGGAGCTTTTAATTGCTTGATATATGTATCCATTAAACACAATGGGGCAGAAACAAGTAAAAAATAGGAAGTGGCTTTTGACGGCAATAACAAATTTTGTTGTTGCCGTTTTAGCTATGTTATTCTATTATTGAATTTAATTAACATACTCAATATATGCCATCCATCATCATTACGAACATACTACAATCACTCGCCCTCTATTTACTATTAGGCAAAATAACGATGCCTGTTTGGTGGGGGCTTGTTATATTGTTTATCATTCTATTCTTTGGAGTTAGGACGCATTACAATACCTCACTAGAAAAAGACGGGGCTGATACTGTGGCTTTTTGGTATCGTGCAAGGTCAGTTATTTTCATAATCGATATCGTATCCATCCTTGTCTTATACGGATACATACTATTGTTCTAAAATATGGACTTCTAATATAGTTTTATATACTATACAAACTGCCTAACCCTCTTGCGAGGCAGGGCGAAAACCAACCACGGCAACTCCTTGCGGAGGTGCTGTAATTCGCAAGGAGTTTTATGTTATCCATTCAACCAAAACCAGTATTTGTTAATAAGATCCTCACTAAGCCTCTTGGCATTGGTGTGAGAGAGTACGCCGAGATAGGAATTAAGAGAGGCCTTGGCGCTTTCTTCCGAGATAAGTCCACTTTTATACATTTCTACTCTCTCTTTCAATTTTCTAAAAATTCTCTTTACCGTCCTCTTCCGGACCAACTTGTGGTGTGGAAACATCACATAACCGAGATAGTCTATGCCGTTGTGGCATTTGAATATCTCTACTTTGTCTGGGTGGAGATTAAGCTGAAGTTTTGTTTTAAGAAAGTCCTGTATTTCTACAATGAGTTGCTCAAGGTATTTTCTGTCTCCGGATATGACGATAAAATCGTCGGTGTATCTGGCATAATGCTCGACCTTCAACTCATTTTTCATAAACTGATCAAACTTGTTCATATAAACATTGGCGAAAAGTTGAGAGGTGAGGTTGCCAATAGGAAGTCCTTTCTTGTTGAACAGGTCGGAATAACTACTCGCAAAACTGCTTATAATTTCTTCCGACAGCCACAGAGTATCCAAGTCCTTAATTTTCTTTCTCAAAATTTTCGAAAGAATGAAGTGGTCTATGGTATCAAAAAACTTTTTCACATCGCATTTCAAAATATAGCAGGGCTGAGTGTAGTTTCTCGACACCTTTCGTATTATCTCCTCTGCCGCGAGCACTCCTTTATGATTGCCTTTACCGATCCGACAAGAAAAGGAATGGGATATGAAAGTGGGTTCAAAAATGGGATTGAGGACGTTGTAAACAGCGTGGTGCAAAACTCTGTCTCTTACTATCGCTTTGTGGATATGTCTTTTCTTCGGGTCGTAGATGTAAAAATTGGTATATGGCCCGTGCTTATATCTCTTGCTCACCAAGTCTCTCTGAAGCTGAAAAATGTTTGGCTCCAATTTATCCTCAAACTCCAAAACGTCCGGCTTTTTGCCTTTGCCAATCTTAAACTCCTCCCACGCCAAAAACAGGTTTTCCAAGTCGCATATTTTATTAAATAACTTTTTATATACACGCATATGAATGATACTGAATTGCCGATACTGAAGAAAATATACGAGCTTTACAAGACTTTCCACCAGTATAGGAAGCTCGTATCAAAGCTGGACCGGTTCACCATTTTTGAGAGAAGTGAAAACTTGATAATGGATGTAGTAGAACTTTGCACTGAAGCCGGATATGGCAAAGGAAATAGCAAAGTCATTGTCTTAGACCAAGCGAGCATAAAACTCAATACTTTGCGTCTCACTATCCGCCTTATGAAAGATACCAATTCTCTGGACCTCAAGAAATATACTGCTCTACAACTTCTCATAGACGAGATCGGCAGAATGCTCGGCGGTTGGATCCGTTCTATGAAATGACAATGGACACCTTTTGAGTGTCCATTGCTATGTCGGAGAGACTTCGGGAGGAAGGCCGAGACGGAACCATACTTCTCGTTGGCATTGTCGACCCTGTTCGTGTCGAACTTGAGCTTGCCGTCGTTCCAATTGAAGATCGGTGCGTTCGAGAAGTCGCCATCGGCATCCGGAGTTTTGTCTCTATCTATCCTTAGCACCAGAGCTTGAAAGTCTTTCTTGTTGGTAACAAGTGGCGATCTCGCTCTTGTATTTGATCTAGTAGAACCCGGGATATACCCTAATTGGCCCACATTAAACAGAGACAAGCAGTATCTCCTCACAACAGCACGCTTCTGTAATCTAATAGACGACAGAACTCTGGCCGTTTTTCTCTTGTAAGAATATGAAAGAGAAAGAGTTCGGCGACGGTGATCAGTAGACTGCCGTGCATTAGCCTAGACTCAAAGACAATATAACATTATTCAAGAAAATAAAATGTAAAAGAAAATCGGCGCCGTCCGTGTGGATAGCCCCGAAAAATTGCCGCGAAGAAAAGTATCAAAAGAAGTCAATCAAAAGATACAAGCCTTCGAGGATCAAGGATCACTGCGGGAGGAAGGCCGAGACGGAACCAAACTTCTCGCTGGCATCGTCGACCCCGTACGTGACGAACTTGAGCTCGCCGACGAGCCAAAGGAAGAACGGCGCGTGCG
>CAYGLE010000061.1:0-2946 GCA_964350995.1 uncultured Candidatus Saccharibacteria bacterium | reverse complement strand
GTATAGAACCTAAAGTTCCTCCAAGCATCTCGTGTGCACGGAAGAGATGACATAGATAAGCTCTAGAGTAGTTCTTGCATGTATAGCAGGCACACTTATAGTCAACTGGTCTCTCGTCTTCTCGAAACTCTGCGTTTCTTATATTTATTTTTCCACTATAAGTATAGAGAGTGCCTCCCCTACCGTTGCGAGTCGGAGCCACACAATCAAAAAGATCCACCCCGTTCTCAACTCCCATAAACAAATCTTCTGGTTCCCCAATTCCTAATAAGTGCCTCGGTTTATCTTCGGGTAAAATCTCGTTGACCCACTTCACCGCTGTTTCCATATCCTCTTTTGCAAAAGATCCTCCAATACCGAATCCGTCAAAATCCAAACCTCCTATATACTCAGCAGATCTCTTCCTCAAATTCTCTTCTCTACCTCCTTGGACGATGCCAAACAAAGCTTGTTTTTCAACTTGTCCAGATCGCTTGTGGTATTCAAGCGATCTTTTTGCCCACCTGTGTGTCCTCTCCAAAGCTTCTTCCTGATATTTGAAATCCTCCACAGGAGATGTGCACTCATCAAAAGCGAAAATAATATCGGCCCCCAGATCATGTTGGATCTCAATAGACTTCTCTGGAGTTATATAGTGCAATGACCCATCGTGATGTGAGCGGAAGGAGACTCCATCTGCACCAATCTTAGCTAGCCTTGGTTCTTCTCCTTCTAAAGAACGCTCTATGAGTATTTGTCTAGGATTAGTAATCTTCACTACTTTTGAAAGCTCTTTACCATAAGCCACGCCAAGGGAGAAAACCTGGAATCCTCCAGAATCTGTCATCATCGGCCCTGACCAATTCATAAACTTATGTAACCCGCCAAAATTTTTAACCCGCTTCTCACCCGGTTCTAAATATAAATGATATGTATTAGCCAAGACTACTTCTGCGCCAGTTTCTTTTATTTGTTCTGGGGTCAAAGCTTTCACTGTTGCTTTGGTTCCCACAGAAACAAAAGCTGGGGTGTTTATAACCCCATGAGGAGTCTCTAGAGTCCCGGCTCGACCAAGGCACTTCTCAATTTTTTTAACAATAGAAAACTTCATTTCAAAGACTATCTTTTGGTAATTATAGATTTGTTATAAGTATCGAGATGTTCTAGTGCAACTCCAGTGCCTTTAGCCACACAAAAGAGTGCGTCATCGGCCAAGATAGCTTTTACCCCTGTTCGTCTAAGTACTAGCTCTGGAAAATTTTTGAGTTGAGAAGAACCTCCTGTCATTATGATCCCTTTATCAATGATATCTGAGGAGAGTTCTGGAGGGGTGTTTTGAAAAACATCTTTAATAGCCTCTATCATCTCTCTTAATTCTTTAGAAATAGCTTTGGTTATCTCATTTGTTTTAAGTGTTATTGTACGAGGAAGACCATGGACAAAATCTCTCCCTTTCACTTCCATAGATAGCTCCTCCTCTGGAGACAAGACAACCGCACTACCAATTTTGATTTTTATTTCTTCAGCAGTTTTTTCTCCAATAGAAAGATTGTGGGTACGCTTAATGTAGTCTTGAATCGCAAGATCAATTTTATTTCCCGCCACCTTTACAGAAGTTGAAGCCACTATACCCCCAAGAGAGATCACCGCTACATCTGTGGTTCCTCCCCCTATATCCACCACCATGTGTCCTGCCGCTTCTTGTATAGCAATACCTGCCCCAATAGCCGCCAAAATAGGCTCCTTGACCACGTAGGCGTTCTTAGCCCCTGCCTTCAGAGCGGCTTCTATAACCGCTCTCCTCTCTGTGGAGGTTACCCCAGCAGGAACAGAGACCAAAACATCGGGTTTAAGAATATTCCATCGACCAAGTGACTTGTTTATATAGTAACGAAGCATGGCTTCGGTAACCCTATAATCTGCAATAACACCATCCTTCATTGGTCTATAGGCCACAATACCCTCTGGAGTTCGGCCGATCATGGTCTTAGCTTCTGCGCCAATTGCTAAAATTTTGTTGTTTTCCTTTGACACTGCTACTACAGAAGGTTCGTTTAAAATGATGCCTTTCCCAGGCACAAACACCAAGATATTGGTTGTCCCCAAGTCAACCCCGATCTTCTTCTGGAGGCTCATCATGGGCACAATGATAGCCTCTTAGTTATAATGAAGCAATGAAGCTGGTCCACGTCATACCAATAGTCAGGGGGTTTACAAAAGACAGCCTTTCTTACTTCACTAAAGAGAAATTTTCTATAGGTAATTTTGTAAGAATACCTATGAGAAAAGGTAGTGTTTTGGGAATTGTTGAAAATGCCCAAAACGCCTCATCTCTTAAAGCCTCTATAAAAAGCGCCAACTTCGCACTCAAAAAAATCTCTGTAGTTGAAAAAACTTCCGGACTACCAGAACCTTTTATAAAAACTGCAAAGGAAGTAGCTAATTTTTACACCACAACCACTAGCAATATTTTGGGTGCCTTGTTACCAAAAATCTTTTTCGATCATCCAGAATTTCTTTCTTCGAAAGTTAGAGAAAAGAAGAGTGAGATGGGGGAAATAAGATTACTCCAACTACCAACCAACGAAAGGTTAAGAGAGTACCGAGGTATTATCAGAGAAAACTTTGCTCAAAATAAATCTGTGCTGTTTATTGCACCAACACAGGAAGACCTTAAAAAAGCCTATGAACCTCTTAGGATCGGTATAGAAAATTTTGTCTTTACAACTTTTGAAAAAAAGGGAGAGAGACTCAAAACAACTCTCATGAAGACAAAAAATGAAAAACATCCAATTCTTCTATTAACCACCTTCCCCTATCTTTCTCTTGGTCGAGACGATTTTGGAACGATAATCTTAGAAAGAGAGAACTCTCGAGCCTACAGACTTCTTAAAAGACCTTACATAAATATAAAAACATTTTTAGAATTTTATATTAAAAACAAGAAAGTGAACCTTATCTTAGGAG
>CAYGLE010000060.1:0-2949 GCA_964350995.1 uncultured Candidatus Saccharibacteria bacterium | reverse complement strand
GTTCGCATAGTGGTCTAGTGCGCACGCTTGGAAAGCGTGTGTGGGGCAACCCACCAAGAGTTCGAATCTCTTACCCTCCGCAAAAACGATAAAGAAGTTCATCTATTGTTCACTGTGAATATGGATAATATAAGATTCATTAAGAATATGTTGAAAGTAATTACTGGTGTCGTCGTGGTTGTCTTGATGGGTTATGCTGTTTATTTTTATACGACAAATAAATCTCCTTCTGAAGATGTGAAGAATGTTGAATATAGAAATACTGATTACGGGTTTAGTTTTGCTTTGCCAGAAAGTTGGAGAGGATACAAGGTGGTGGTAGATAAATGGACTGGCGATGCGATAGGTGACGAGCTTGGTGAAGTTGCTTATACTTCTGGACCAGTAATTTCAATACACAATCCCCAAGAAACTATCCAAAATTCTTACCAGAATATTCCGATCATGATTTTTACCTTAGATCAGTGGACTGACTTACAGGATGATAGATTCCATATTGGTGCAACTCCCATGAACCCCACTGAACTTGATCGCAATAGCAGATACGTCTTTGCTCTACCCGCTCGTTATAATTATTCCTTTCCTCCTGGTTTTGAAGAAGTTGATCAGATTATACAATCTCAAGCCATCAAAACTTTTTAAACACTTTTCTTGCAACATGGTTTTAAGGCATCTGGGACCGACCTTGTGAGACTGTCACAACTGGAACACCTTTTTGTTTTATATAATCTACAAGAGCGGTAAAGTTTGCTGGGGTAATAGAATAATAATTGCCAGCATCTAAGACATCGTGGAAGGCTAGTACAAGCCATCGATTGTTGGCTATTGCGGTGTCGACCCAGATTTTCATTGTTGCGAGGGAAGTTGAACTTGTGAGCTCTTGGTATTCAAGCTGGTATGGATCTGAATTTGGCGAGATGTATCCACTGATTGTTGCTACCGCGTTGGTGTATCCTGCGCTTTTTACGATTTGGGTTGTTGTCGTGTTGTAATCTCCGAATGGATAGCTGAAAGAAGATGCTGGTCCGACATTCCATAATAATAGATCTTGGCGTGAACCATCTATCTGCACTTGCTGATCAGTAGGGGAAAGTTGTGAGAGATTGACATGATTTTTAGTATGAGATCCGATCTCATGACCTCTGCTGTAGAGATTTTGTAGATCTCCAGTTGTCATGTACCCGGTGTACCCGTTCTCCCTTTTTTGTTGGGTGATAACATAAAAAGTTCCATCAAAACCGGCGTTGTCCAAAATTGACGCAGCATTGTATTGACTGTTAAGTCCATCATCAAACCGAAATGTAACTGCACCAGTTGCAAATATACCAACACCTAAAGGAGGTTTGATAACAGAAACATTGTCTAGCGAAAGTGTTCCGTTCGATTTTATTAAATGGAAGATGCGTACACCAACAACACCTGTTGGTACTAAAAAATCCACCTTCACCTGCTTCCATGAGGAAGAAGCTGGCAAGAAAGCTAGGTCTTTGTACGAGTATGTTCCGTTTGAGTTTTGGAATTCTGCAGTAAGATAGGTTTGAGCGCTAGAAATATAATTATCAGAATATGTATAGAATCCTGGTGGTGGATTAATAGAGTCAAAAACCCATTTTGCATCTCCCGAGATATAGTTTGAAACCGACAGAACCACTCCATTTCCAGTTTGGCCTAGTGTAGAGTGAGTGAATACCCGATTACTACTTCCATATCCCCCCCTGTTCCAATTTACAGGAAGAGTGTTTGCCCCAACTGTTTCAAAGTCACCATTTGCGACGAGGTTATTTGAAGATGATGGAATTATTTCTCGGAATGAATAATCGTCAGTGGTTAGGTCACCATTCACCTTAAGGAGATGAAATACAGTAGCAGAAACCACATTTGCTGGTGCTGTAAATTTGATTGTGGTTTTTTGAAATGTAGCCACAGGAGGAAGCGTAGCAATGTCTTTGTATATAAGAGTTCCATTGGATAATTTGTATCGGATAGTAACTATACTTGTCGATGTGGAGAGATATGTGTCACTAAACTCATATTGTGTACCTGGAGTTACAGAAAAATCATCTGGATACCATTTTGCATCACCAGAAGTATACCCAGATACAGATACTTTAATCGCTTTCGTGGCAGACCTACCAGTCCCAGTAACCGGATAAATTAAAATTCTAGTGTTTATTCCGTAACCACCCTTTTTCCAGTTTGCTGGTACACCACTAGTTCCTCCTGTTGTTTCCAGAGAAGAATTATTAATAAGGTTTGGTCCAAAACTTAGAGTATCAGCTGATGCCACAATCATACTCTTGTCTGGGAACATGAAATAAAGCAAAAGGAGAGAAAAAAGAATTTCTCTATTGTATTTTTGGGGATGAGGTTTAGATGTCTTGTACATAGATTTCTATATGTGGATTATCCTCTATTTCTAGTGAAGCAATGGTGAAATATCTAATAGAAGTTATGAAGATCAAATTACTAATAATTGTTTTAGTATTAAAACACTGTGGCTTTTGTTTCTATGTTTGAGTAATCGCTAAATTCTGCATCCATAAAATCTGTGCGGATACCAGAGAAACCACTTTCTAATATCGGTTGACCCCCCACACTTCCATCGTCTTTTACTTGAAGGATGGATGACCATACTCCTGTCCTATCGATGTCCATGGACATTTCTAATACAACACTGCCGTCAATCGCATTTTGAATCTCTCCTCTTATACCTACCCAAATGTTTTGCGGGATGATTATTGGATTTGTTTCTCGGTCGTAGGATTTTCCTGCAACCACCTTCTTTTCTGCTAAAGTAAAATATTTGCCGTTTATCTTCTTTTTTATTATGGCATTACCATCTACTCGGAGCCCAATATAGTAGGTATTGTTTTCATCTTTATACCGAGAAAGAAGGAACATTCCATTAGAAAGATTTCTGTTTTCACTAGAACTTGTGTTGTATTTATT
>CAYGLE010000059.1:0-2966 GCA_964350995.1 uncultured Candidatus Saccharibacteria bacterium | reverse complement strand
GATTTCTTCTTTAGAGAAAATGAAAAAAGGTGTTTTATGTTTGAGTTCTTCTAAAAATTCTGCGCTAAAAATGTCTGACATTTGATTCAAGATTATACCAGAAGCATGGTTCCGAATATAACGAGAACTATACCCATCACTTGTATTTTAGAGATTTTCTCTGCAAGGAATATTCTAGCTAATATAATCACTGGTAGAGAGAAGGCGCCACTTAAAAGAGCTACAACGCTTGTGAATTTAGTTGAACTATAACCATAGCTAATAGCTAGATATGCTATTACTTCTGCTATTCCAATAAATACTAGAAATTTCCAGATTTTTGAATTACCACCAAAAGATAAATCTACCTTCGATAATTTTGAATATATAAGAAGAGCAATTGTCATAAATAAATACATGAAAAATGCAAAGATAACCCAATCTTCACCACCTATAAATTTATCCCAAGTAATCGTCCAAAAAGCAGCTAATATAGTGGCGATAACAACATCCTTTGCTCCTGGTGTATGAACGAAATTAAGTTCTGAAATTTTTGAAATATTAGTATCAATGCTCAAAAATATTACTCCTAAGAATATACCTACAAGGGTAATTAAAATACTTATATCGACTAATTCTCCAAGAAAAATTATTGAATATACGGTTACGAAACCAGAAAAAGATGCAAAGATTGGGCTAAGAACAGACACTTTCCCTTTTCCAAACCCCTTATAAACATATATATATACAAGACCTTGCAAAATGCCAAAGAATATTAGTAGAAACAAATCATTTCTACTAGGAAGTGTAAAATTATATGTATCTACGAAGATCATTTGAAATCCAATAATAACTAGAAGAGCTAGCGTTCCGAATACATGTGCCCAGACTAGACTGACAATATCACCAACAGTATCTATGGTTTTTTTAGCAAAAAAATCAGCCAAACCCCAGCCAAACATACCTCCAAGACCAGCTATTATTGCTATGGTTAATTCAGAAAACATTTTTAAGATTGACTCATATTATATCAATGGGTTGATGTTGTGTCAAGTAAGGTTTAATTGAAGTAAATTAACTCAACCCCAATTCTATGAAGAAAGCAGAACCCTTGCCGGTGCCGAGGGATTCGACCCATATACGGCCTTTGTGGGCTTCTACGACAGCTTTAGCGAAGGCGAGACCATAGCCGGTAGAGTTGACGTTGTGCTTGAGTGAGTCCCTACCCCTTCCCCCTTTTTGAAAGAGTCTTGGCATGTCTTCCTTGCTTATGCCAATACCAGTATCTTTAACAGTTAGAAGAACTTTGTCTGCCTTTTTGGTTAGAGAGACATCTATACTTCCCTTCTCTGTGTAGTTTATAGAGTTGCTTATGAGGTTCGTTACCGCCTCTTTGAGTTGTATCTTATCGCCAGTTATTTTGTATTCTTCCTGATCTGTTTTGAAATTTAGAGTAATACCCTTTTTTTGAGCTGACTCAACCAACTCATCTTTAGATGCAGATACGATAGAACGGAGCTCTACAGACTCCATGTTGTATATGAGCTTCCCACTCTCTGCCGAAGAACCTTTTAGTATCTGTTGGACGAAGCCCACTCCCTCTGTAAGCGACCTTAACCCCTCATCAACTAGCGGTTTAGCTTCACCTGCTAGCTTGTATTCTGGTTCTGTCAAAAGTTCGGAGAAGATATTCCTACCCTTGGATAAGTAACCCCTGATCTGGTGGTTCATGATATGAATAAGGTTTTCCTGACCTTCGTTGGCGACCTGGAGATCTTTGTTCACTATATCGAGCTTTTCATTAAGCCTTACTATCTCGAGGTTCTGTTTATACATTGCCTCTGTAACCTTCTTATACTCTTCTGATGTAATTTGCTGATCCGAAGAATTACTGGGAGTTCTTTTTTTGAAAATAGAAAACATCTTTTGATACTATCATATCTAATCTTATCTCAAGCTCGCTGGGATTTCTGTTGGGGCGAGATTAGAAAGAAGCGGCAGAGCAGCTTCTTTACTCACTTCATGAGAGGCTCTACCAAACAAACGGTCATATTGGGCGACGAGTTTATCGATCAATTGTTTAGGGTCTCCGTTTTCTAGATTGATTTGACCTTGTTCTTGGTTTATCACCTTAATACCAGGGACTCTTCCTGCTTCGATCCAAGCAAGAGGTCCAATGATGAGTTCTTGTTCCCTTATTATTCTGATAGCTATTTGATCAAACGTGTTCATGGATTTTGTTTAATATCATGCGCTTTATCTATTCCACTGAAACCGAGAATTCCAAAAGTCATGAAAAATAATCCAGTTGTGAGAAATAGATCGCCCCAATTGCCGTTGTAAAAAGTTCCAACGGTTGTTGTATAAGAAAATGAGTAGTCTCCTATAAACATGACCCCAAGACCTATTAATAACGCATAGATTGAATTTCTATAAGCACCACCTAGATATTTAAATGAAAGCCCTGATATTAATACTGCTAACAGTAAACCAAGAAATCCTCCAAATGGATAAGCAATATCGAGAATGAGTTTTAAGTTGTTGCCAGCATCTGCGAATATTAAGTCGCTTATAGTCGTACCCCTCGCCTTTACTATTAATAGATAGTTAGAAAATACCAACAAAAAAATGGTCACTAAGATGGATACTAGTTTTACCCATGTTTTTCGGAAGGCGTATTTTGCTCCGGTTGCCTTTGAAATATAAAAAGCACCTAGACAATAGAAAAATATACTCGGACCAAAACCAAGATCAGCCCAAGAGGGATATGGCGCTGGTTCGTTCATAAAAAAGTTATAATATGACCAAATATTTTCTCCAGATCCCCAAAGAAATAGACCAAGACCAACGAAGAAAATGCCTTTTCCAATAGCACTTTTTAACCCACCCCAATACTTTGATGACAACATAGCTACGATACCACCGAAGAAAGGAACAAGACCAAAAAGGAAAGAATATAGATAATTATAGAAACCACTCTTTATTCC
>CAYGLE010000058.1:0-3202 GCA_964350995.1 uncultured Candidatus Saccharibacteria bacterium | reverse complement strand
AAAAATAAAAAATATAAGTTTTATAAGCTGGATATAGCAGAAAAAGATAAGATTGATAAGGTTTTTAAGAAAGAGAAAGCAGATTTAGTTATTCATCTTGCCGCTCAAGCTGGAGTAAGATACTCATTAGAAAATCCATGGGTGTATGATCGATCCAACCATCTTGGCACCCTCTCAATCTTTGAAGCTGCTAGAGCTCACGATATTAAAAGAGTGATATATGCATCATCGAGTTCGGTGTATGGTACAAACACAAAATCTCCTTTCTCTGAAAAACATCCTACAGACACACCCATGTCTTTGTATGCTGCTACAAAGAAAGCCAATGAATCTCTTGCTCACGCGTATCATTATTTACATGGATTAGATATGATTGGTTTGAGATTTTTTACCGTCTATGGACCGTGGGGCAGACCTGATATGGCTTTCTTTAAATTTACCGACAGTATTAGGAAGGGGAGTCCGATTACATTATTTAATAATGGGAATATGTGGCGATCTTTTACCTATGTGGACGATGTGGTGGAGGCTTTGAGAAGATTTGTTGATAAAAAACATATTTCAGGCCACAGAATATATAATATTGGCAGTGATCCAGTAAGAGTAGGAGATCTTGTCAACGAGTTTGAAAAAGTTTTGAAAATAAAAGCGAAGGTTAAGCATGAACCAATGCATAAAGCCGATGTTCCTAAAACTCATGCTGATATAAAAGCAATGAAGAAAGATATTAAATACACCCCCAAAACAAATATAGGCAAAGGGCTAAGGAAGTTTGTAGAATGGTATCTTGAACACGAAAGCTGGCTTTCTAAACTAGAAAAAGCTAAACAATAGTAATATATAAAGATGAGAATCGCGGTAGTTGGAGCCGGTATATTTGGTGTTAGTACGGCAATAAAGTTGTCTCAAGCTGGACACGAGGTTTATCTATACGAGAAGAATAAAGACATTCTTTCCGCGGCTTCTGGTATCAATCAATACAGGCTCCATAGGGGGTATCACTACCCAAGGTCTAAGTCCACAGCTCTTTCGTCTAAATATTCCGAAGATTCTTTCAGGGAAGAGTATGGCGAGGCTGTTGTAGATCAAAACGAGCATTATTATTCGATAGCTAAGATGGGGAGCAGGGTTACAGGTAAGCAATTTTTAGATTTTTGCAAAGAGTGCGAGCTTGAGCACGAAGAAGTTAATTTAGACGATCATATTCATCCAGAACATGTCGATCTGACTATAAAAGGGGTTGAATCTATAATAGACCCGATCAAACTTCGTGAAATTGCCTTAGATAAACTTGAAAAAACTGACGTGAAATTGTTGTTAGGTAAGACCTTCCTACCTCATCAAATAGACGAGTATGATGTGGTGGTTAATTGTACTTACGCTAATTCGAACTTTATTTTAGAGAGATATCCTGAAGAAAAAAAGCTTTACCAATTTGAAGTAGTGGAGAAGCCGGTTTTGAAGCTTCCACCAAAATATGAAGGTAAGAGCATAGTAGTTATGGATGGTCCTTTTTTTTGTATCGATCCATATAGCGATACAGGATTGCATGTCATGGGCAACGTAGTACACGCTATTCATGCCACTAATGTTGGAGAATTCCCAATAATTCCAGAAGAAATTAAACCCTTACTCAATAAAGGAATAATTGAGAATCCTCCAGTGACAAATATTAAGTATTTTCTTAAAGTAGCGCAAAAGTTTATGCCTGATCTTAAAGATACAGAACATGTTGGTTCGATGTATACGATTCGTACAGTATTACCAAATGTTGACGCGACCGATGAGCGTCCAACCCTCGTCTCAAAAGTGGGAGATAAGATCATCCATGTTTTCTCTGGAAAGATCGGTAATTGTATTGATGCAGCTAACGAGGTACTGAAGCTTGTACAGACTCGATGATTTTATAGACATCCAAGGCAAACTCTCCGTTGCAGTAAGGTTCCCTATTTTCTTTTATAGAAGAAAGGAAATCAGCAATTTCTCCAGAAACAGATATAGTTTTTGCTACATCTATAGGCTCCATATTTTCTCCGACTATTTCAAACAGCTCATCATCTTTCCAAAGATAATTCCCGCCTCCTGTTTTTATAAGCATGGTTCTGGCTTTGACGGGACTCACTCTATTGATAATAGACATCACATTGTCACCAAATCGAGTAGCGATGATATCTGCTTTGGTAACAATACTTACTGTGTTGATCTTTGGTACACCAATATCTACGCCAAGAGATTTAAGGATGGATATATCGTGGCAAAGAAGATTCCTGATGATCTCATCTTTGAAGGATCCCCACTTTTGATACTCAAGTCTTATGAAATCAATCTTATTATTTCCGATAATTTCTTTGATTTTTTGTAGTACTGGGTGGTGGGGATATTCGTAGCCTATAGCAAATTTTAACTTTTTCTCTTTAGCTTTCTTTACCAACTTCTCCAGGTCATTGGAGCTTGTTGTACCTGGTTTTTCCAAAAAAACATGTTTACCGGAGTCTAGCGCTATACTCGCTATCTCAAAATGGATAGGTGTTGGTACTGCTATGAACACAGCCTCTATCTCTGGATTTTTCCAGACTTGGTTTAGATCGCTTTTACTATCACATTCATACTTAACTTCAATCTGCTTCTTGAGTTCTCCGAGAAGAACCTTACCCCATCTACCACGACCGATTAAAGCTATTTTCATTTAACGAGTTTAACACAAAATTCACATCTAGAAAATTTAGTGATTTTGTGGTTTAATGGGTTTAATTATGAGGATTTTGTTAGCTGCAGGGGTCTTTTACCCAGATGTGGGAGGGCCGGCTATACATGTGAGGAAGATTGCAGAAAGGCTTTCTAAAGAGGGTTTTGATGTAAGAGTAGTGTGTTACGGACTTGATCAAGAGAACACGAAGTTCGATTTTAAAGTTAGCCGAGTATCTAGGAAGTTACCAAAAGTTTTGCAATGGTCTCTATATTTTTTTCTTATAGTCTGGTATGGACCAACTTCAAGGCTGATATACGCTTTCGACCCAACAGCCGCTGGTTTGCCAGCAAGAGTTGTGTCTTTAATCTTTGGAAAAACTTTTTTAATAAGAGTTGGTGGAGATCCGATATGGGAGAGGGAGGCAGAGATATGGAAGAGATTCCTGCCTATGGATAGTTACTATAAACAAGGTCTGTATTTGGAAGATAAACCAATATTATACAAGTTGATTAG
>CAYGLE010000057.1:0-3279 GCA_964350995.1 uncultured Candidatus Saccharibacteria bacterium | reverse complement strand
CTCTAAGAAGGGTAAGCCTATGCATGAGAAGCTTGCCGAAGAGATCATCGCTGCATCAAAAGGCGAGGGAGAAGCTATCAAGAAGAAGGAGAACACCCACAAGATGGCTGAAGCCAACAAGGCTTTTGCTCACTTTGCTTGGTAATTTTAAAAATTATTTTCTTTAACAAATGGAACGAGATTATCCTTTAGAAAGAGTTCGTAACTTCGGTATTATCGCGCACATCGATGCGGGTAAGACCACTACATCTGAAAGAGTTCTTTTCTACACAGGAGCTCAACATAAAATCGGCGAGGTACACGAAGGAGAAACGACTACCGACTGGATGGAGCAAGAGAGGGAGAGAGGGATCACTATTACCGCCGCAGCTATCACTTGTTTTTGGGCTCCGACACATCTCTCTGAAGCCGATAGACAAAAAAAGGAGAAGAAGTATCGCTTCAATGTCATCGACACCCCTGGCCACATAGACTTCACTGTAGAGGTTAAGCGCTCCCTTCGAGTGCTCGATGGTGCAGTAGTGGTCTTTGATGGAGTGGCGGGAGTTGAACCTCAGTCTGAGACAAACTGGCGCTATGCCGAGGAAGCTCAAGTGCCTCGCATATGCTTTATAAATAAATTAGACAGAACAGGAGCATCTTTTGAGCGTTCTTACAAATCTATTCTTGATAGACTTTCTAAAAAAGCAATTAGATTTCAAATACCAATTGGAGAGGAGGACAAACATGACGGAGTGATAGATCTTTTGAAGATGAAAGCTTATTACTTCGAAGGTAATATGGGTAATCAAGTTATCGAGAAGGAGATACCAGCCGAGTATCTAGCAGATGCTACTAAGTATCGAGGGGAACTCGTGGAGAGAATTGTCGAGAACGATGAAGGACTCATGAATGCGTATCTAGAGGGTAAAGAGATCTCTATAGAGGCACTCAAGGAAACTTTGAGGAAGGCGGTTATCGCAAACAAGATTTTCCCAGTAATGACAGGCTCGGCTCTTAAAAACAAGGGAGTGCAGTTGGTTCTTGATGCGGTGGTCGAGTATCTTCCAAGTCCATTAGACATTCCTCCAGTTAAGGGAATAAACCCAAATAATGGTGAGGAGATCTTGCGCCATGCATCTGATGCAGAACCTTTCTCCGCGCTAGCCTTCAAACTTCAAGCCGATCCATTTGTTGGTCAGCTCATTTTCTTCCGCGTCTATTCTGGAACTATTGAGAGTGGAAGTTATATATACAACTCAACAACAGGCAACAAGGAGAGACTTGGTCGTATCGTAAGACTCCAAGCTAATCAAAGAGAAGAGGTTAAGAAAGTTTTTGCTGGAGAGATTGCGGCTGCAGTAGGGCTTAAGGAAGCAAAAACTTCTCACACTTTTTGCGATGAAACAAATCCAATAATCTTGGATCAGATTACCTTCCCAGAACCAGTGATCTCGCTCCGTATAGAACCGAAGACCAAGGCTGATCAAGAGAAGATGGGTATGGCACTCAAACGTCTCTCGGATGAGGATCCAACTTTCAAAATTAAATCAGACACCGAGACAGGTGAGACTGTCATCATGGGTATGGGTGAGCTACATCTCGAGATTATTGTTGACCGTATGAAGAGGGAGTTCAGTGTTGAAGCCAATGTCGGCAAACCTCAAGTAGCTTATAAAGAGACCATTACTGGTACAGCCGAAGTTGAAAACAAATACATTAAGCAAACAGGAGGTAAGGGTCAGTATGGACACGTTAAGATTGTCATTAAACCTCTTCCAAAATATGATCCAGAAGAGAAAGTTCCTAAAAATGCTCACCGAGAAGAAGGTTTTGAGTTTATTGATTCTATTAAAGGAGGAGTTATTCCACAAGAGTTTATTCCTGCAGTGGAGAAGGGTGTAAGGGAGGCGATGGATAGAGGAATCCTTGCTGGATATAAGATGACCGACATATCTTGCGAGCTCACATATGGTTCTTACCACGATGTCGACTCTTCCGAAATTGCTTACAAGATCGCTGCTTCCCAAGCTTTCCAAGAAGCTGCCAAGAGGTCAAAGCCGGTTATCTTAGAACCTATTATGAAAGTTGAAGTGGTTGTACCAGAGAAGTTCATGGGCGATATTACCGGCAACCTCTCAAGTAAGCGTGCTCAAATAGAAGCTATGGAGGAGAGAAATGAGCTGAAGGTTGTCCGTGCTAAAGTTCCGCTTTCAGAAATGTTTGGTTATGTGACCCAGCTTCGTTCAATGACAGAGGGTCGCGGGTCTTCTACTATGGAGTTTGACCACTACGCTATCGTACCTAAAAACGTCGAACAAGAAATAATAGAGAAGAGGACTGGTGCCAAGCAAGCTTAGTCGAAAGAACTTTTTTAGTTATCCACAGTTTTTGTCCAAGGGGAGGGCTTGGACAGAATTTGGCTTGACAAAATGCCTTTTTGGGTGTATGATTATGGGAGATGTATAGCTAGTGGAAATACCACTAAGCCTAACCGAAGTTCTCTGAATTGGAGAGATCAATATGATCCCAGTCGTTATCATTCAGACTGCCTACACCGCTTATGCGGCCTGCCACAAGGCTTTGGTGAAGGCTGGTCTCACTCCTGGAATCGACTTCTTTCTTGTCAATGACGAGTTGGACGTCTCGGAAAGGATTATTCCAGGCGAGAAGCAGATGCTGATCACAGGAACCTTCCGTGGTAAGGAGGAGGCTGTGGTTCGCTTTGTCAGCGAGATGAGGAGTAAGAACTCTCAGCTCGTGACAGCGAGCTTCTCTGTCTACTCGATGTCGGGACCGTTCGACCTGAATATCCCGAAGGTAGGAGGGGAGGGCTTGTGCGGGGAGCTCGTTCGTGAGGTCAAGAAGTTTCTCGCCGAACGAGGCACGCTGACCACTTGAACCAGCTTCTGATAGGGCCCCACGATTTTTGTGGGGCCCTTTATTTTATTTTAGATTGTATTGACTATTTTGGGGGCTATCTGTAATATGGCCTGAGCGCTATACCGCTTTTGTTAGTTCTTTGAGAGCCTCTCAATACGGGCTTATTAAAGCGGTTTTGCGTTCCCACTAACTCTAGGGGGAAAAGTCGGAATCGGAAAAAGTAGTGTTCTCGAACTTTTTCTGTTTCTGAAAAAAATTACAAAATTACTATTTAATAAATTAAAAATTAAATTATGGCAGAAGCTTTTGATCGCTCAAAACCACACGTCAACGTCGGTACCATCGGACACGTTGACCACGGTAAGACGACTCTCACCGCCGGCATCCTCCATGTTCTTGATATGAACAAGGACAAGC
>CAYGLE010000056.1:2492-3283 GCA_964350995.1 uncultured Candidatus Saccharibacteria bacterium | reverse complement strand
ATATAATAGTAGGTAAAGTTATCCATAACCGGAGGTTTATATGAACGAGTTGCTCGGTTTACTCATAGCAACAAGTATCATCTGGCTCTCTGGTTACATGGGAGCTAAGCTGATAAACCAGCAAGAAAGGTATGTCTCCTATAGCAAGAAAAGTGTCCGTCAAATCGGAATTCTGGCTAAGAGAGGAGTTCTCTTCCTCTGGAGACGTATCCGTAACTAAAAGGGTTGTTAGTTCACACTAACAACCCTTTCTTTTTGTCTTAATTTTATTAAGAGATAACTATCTCTTTGACCACTGTGGAGCTTTTCTGGCTTTCTTGAGGCCGAATTTGCGACGCTCTTTGGCACGAGGGTCGCGTTTGAGGAAGCCTTTTACCTTAAGCTTCCCACGAAGATCTTTATCAAACATTTCAAGAGCGCGAGCGATACCGTGGGAGACTGCTACTGATTGGCTTGAAATTCCTCCACCAGACACCTTCACAGTCACACTAAACTTTTGGTCTATCTCTACTGCATCAAAGGTTGAAGTTATGTTTCTTCTAAGTTCTGGAAGTGGGAAGTATTCGTCGAAAGCTCTATCGTTTATAGTAATTAAAGTTTTAGAAGCAGGAGTGAGGCGTACTCTAGCTATAGAAGTCTTTCTTCTACCGGTTGCCCCTATATACCTGTCTTTTTTCTCTGTCATATTAATCAGTGATTTTTAAATTTTTTATCATTCTTGGTCTCAATTTGTTTTTTGGAAGCATTCCTAGTACTGCTCTACGAAGCACTTCTTTACCTCCTTTTTTATC
>CAYGLE010000056.1:0-2482 GCA_964350995.1 uncultured Candidatus Saccharibacteria bacterium | reverse complement strand
ATTGAAGGAAGCTTGAGAGAGCCTGGGTAGCCTGAGTGCGAAGCATATTTCTTATCTCTCAACTTATTAGCGTTAAACGACATTGAGTCTGCGTTTGTCACTTCCACCTTCACATCTGGGATGCTGTTTCTAGCAAAATCCACTCTGTTCTTACCCATTAGAAGTACAGCCACCTCTGCTGCAAGGCGTCCGGGCTTCTTATTTGTGGCATCTAGGGTGTACTTGTTCATAGTATTTATACAAATTCTATTACCGCCATCTTGCTTCCATCAGAACTTCTTCTTACAAGCTTGGTTATTCTTGTGTAACCACCCTCTCTGGTTTTGTATGTTGAGGCTAGAGAGTCAACAATTTTCTTTGTTGCCATCTTACCAACTCTTGCTTCAAGGAGTCTCTTTGAAGCTTGTGTCTCCTTCTTACCTAAAGTTACGAGTTTTTCCACAAAAGGTCTGACTTCCTTAGCTTTGGCTTCGGTAGTTTTGATCTTACCCTTAAGGATCAAGTTGTGCGCCAAAGACTTGAGCAGAGCCTTCCTCTGACTTCTCTCTCTGCCGAATTTTCTGTTTACATTTCCGTGGCGCATGGGTTGAGGGCTTTAAAGATACAACTATTTCAAAGTAATGCCAAATTCTCCCAACACTTTCTTAATTTCTAGAATCCCCTTGGTTCCTAGTCCTTCAACATCCAGGAGGTCCTTCTCTTTCTTCCTTGCAAGACCTCCCAATGTTCGGATGTTGCCATTGGAAAGTGCGTTTTGTGTGCGGGATGAGAGATCGAGAGATTCTACGCGAGTTTTTAGTATTTCTGGATCTATTTCCGATTTGTTTCCTCTATCCTCTTCTTTTGGCATAGCAGAGGTCATCACCACCTCCTCTTCTTTAAAGCCGACAATGGCCTTAAGTTGGTTGATCATTATCTCTATAGATTTTGTAAGAGCTTCGTTGGGGGTGATAGTGCCGTCTGTTTCTATCAAGAGTTTTAGTTTGTTGAAGTCTGTTCTGTCTCCGACACGCATGTTCTCCACCTCATAACTTGCTCGTTTGATAGGAGTAAATATTGCATCAAGAGCAATGTGGCCGATATCCACTCTTTCCTTCTGGAGTACCTCCTTTTGGATAAAGCCCAAACCTTTCTCTGCCTTCATCTCTATCTCTAGAGTGGTGTTTTTGTCGGTGATAGTGGCAATGTGTTGGTCTGGGTTTAGTACCTCTACTTGTCCAGGAAGTTCAAGATCAGAAGCTTTTATTTCCTTTTGGCCTTTAATTTTGAAAGAGATGGTCTGTGCCTCATCGGTTGAGAAACGCATTCTAATCCTCTTTAGGTTAAGAAGTATGGTTATCACATCTTCCTTGACTCCATCTAAAACAGAGAACTCGTGGGAGACCCCGTTGATCTTTACAGAAGTGATAGCTACTCCAGGAAGTGAGGAGAGGATGATGCGTCTTAGACTGTTGCCGAGAGTGTGTCCGTATCCTGGGTATAGACCCTCTATTTCATAAACCCCAACCATCGCCTCTTCGGAGACGATTTTAGGTTTTGAAGGAAGAATGATTGTGTAATCTGCCATATATTTTTAATTTTAAATTATTGAAATTATCTACTATAAAATTCCATCACAGCTCCCAGATCAAACACGTTCTGGCCAATATCGTAGGAGGGCTTGCCTAAAACCTTTACCTCCATCTTCTCCGAGTTCACCATAATCCACTCTGGAGAAGTGAAGTTTTTGTTTCGCTCCTCCGCACTTGTGAACAGAGTACTTTTCTTACTGCCTTCGCGAACGCCCACCACATCGCCTTCGCGGAGCTCTATCGAAGGGATAGTGACTCTGCGTCCGTTTACTGTGGTGTGGCCGTGAGAAGCCATTTGGCGAGCTTGGAGGCGAGTCTTAGCAAGACCAGAACGATACAAAACGTTGTCCAAACGCAATTCAAGATATTGGAAAAGTTTTTGGGTTGGATTGGTAGAAGTTAGAGATTTTTTGACATATTTTGCAAACTGCTTCTCTGTTATACCGTAGGAAAATCTAGCTTTCTGTTTCTCAATAAGTTGTTTGCCAAATTCGGATTTTGGTCGAGTTGGCATCTGATCGTTCTTCTCCTTACGAGAGAGTGAGAGTGCATACCTAGGAGTTTGAGTTTTCTCAAATATTGATACCCCGAGTCGTCTAGCTAATTTGTATCTTGGTCCGATTTTCATAAATTTATTTATATTGAACTATGTTCTTCGAGGTTTAGGTGGCTTAGGACCGTTATGAGGCACAGGGGTAGAGTCGGTAATAGTGGTCAAATTTATACCCTTAGAAATAAAACCCCGGATCGCTGATTCGCGTCCGGAGCCTACTCCCTTCACACTCACACTGACTTCCTTTACTCCAAATGTGAGCGCCTTATCCCCAATGACCTCACCGATCTTGGCTGCTGCGAATGGAGTACCCTTCTTTGCTCCCTTAAAGCCCAGCGCTCCAGAGGTAGACCAAGCC
>CAYGLE010000055.1:0-3482 GCA_964350995.1 uncultured Candidatus Saccharibacteria bacterium | reverse complement strand
GGTATAGCTGGAATCCCAGTAATAGCAACAAATGTTGGCGGGATTCCAGAATTGATAAGAGATGGGAATACAGGAATCTTAATAGAAAGCGAGAACACCAAATCTTTGACAGAAGCTCTCTCAAAACTTTCGAGTAATAAAAAAATGAGAGACAAACTAGCTTCTAACCTAAATAAGCTAGTCAAATCCAAATTTTCTATAGAAAAGATGGTGGAAGAAACGATCAAGCTCTATCAATAGATTTCACGACGGAGCGTCTAGACATTGAGGAGACGACTCCTAAGGTAAAGAATTCTGTAACCAAATGAGACCCTCCGTAACTCATCAGAGGAAAAACAATACCTGTAACAGGAAGAAGTCCCATGTTCATACCAGTGTGTATAAGAATGTGAATACTAAATAACACCACCACTCCCAAACCAAAAAGGGTTTCGAAATTGTTATTAAACTTCTTAGAATTTTCTACAATCCGGATAAGTAAAAACAAAACCAGAGCAAGCAGAATAAAACTTCCAACAAAACCCCACTCCTCAGCGAAGGCTGCGAAGATAAAATCTGTTTGATATTCTGGCAAAAAAAGAAGTTTCGACTGGCTACCCAAACCTATCCCCTTACCCAAGATATTTCCAGACCCAACGGCTATCGTGGATTGGTAAGCGTTGTATCCAGCACCTTGAATATCTGACAGCGGAGAGAGAAAGGTGACGATTCGAGCTTTTTGATAGGGCTCAAAGACAAAAGACCACATAATGAACCCCAAGACTGCCACGATCCCGACAACAAAAAGCATATGTTTCTTAGAAATTCCTGAAAGCATTACCATTCCAAACCAAATTCCAAAAATAACAACTGCGCTACCAAAATCAGGTTGTAGAAAAACAAGCACTGCTACTATAAACGCATATACCCCAGAGGTTATCACATGCCTTACATCAGCAATCTCTATATGTCTTCTTGAAAAATACTTAGCCAAGATAAGAATGGTGGCGATCTTTGCCGGATCAGATGGTTGCATGGCAAAACCACCAAAAGAAAACCAAGACTGAGCTCCATGAACAACAAAACCTAGAGAAAAAAGAAGTACCAAAAAAGCAACGCACACAAGATAAATCGTCACCAAAACCCTAGTTTTGTAGAGAAATCTCCAATCAAAATAATTGGCCACAAAAAACAAAAAAACCGATATTATTAGCCATATAATCTGCTTTTGAAAAAAAACTTCCTCGGAAGAAAAGGAGTTCATCGTCACAAGACCTAGGAGCGAGATGAGTATAGCAGGGATAAATATCAGCCAATCAACTCTTTTTGTCATTATTGTATGAAACTCTTATCTCCAAAAACATGAGGGAGTATGCGGATAGAAACTGGTGCGGAATTAAACTTCTGTGGCCAAGAGAAAAATATTGGCACAGATCCGAGCGAAGAAATATTCTCTGTGAAAGTTTTATTGGTTGTAATCGTATTACCATCTGCATCAGAAATAATAGCAACAGACTCAATGTTGAACAGGTCTTTAGATCCTCTATTTATGAGCTTAGCCTCAAGACGAGGTGTGCCGTCCAAATCTGTTGTAAGATTCATCGACTCAACACTTATAAGTGGAGTGTCTTCGTCTGACTTCTCCCACACAAGATTATCTCCCCATTCAAAAATGGCACGGAATGGTCCAGTATCAGAAAGAACAAAAGGACCCTCGAAAAGAGCGAAGGTGGTATTTCTTCCAATGTATGTTTCTCTAGAAAAAGTTTTTATCGGATCCTTCCCTCCCAATGCATATATGGAGAAAGTATATGGAGCACGCTTAACCTCGCCACCAACATTTGGATTTTCTATAAGAATAGTCAGAACATAAGTGTTAGGTGAGATCTCTAAAACCCTTGCATCACCTCGAGAAATAAGAGGTAGAGTTTCTGGAGTACATAGAAGATTACACGACCCACCACAATCTACCCCGCTCTCATTTCCATCCTTTAGACCATTATTGCAATCAGGGGTTTTTTGAAGCAGAAAATAGGTCGGCACACCTATAAATACAGCAAGAAAAATAAATACCCAAAATGATACAAAGCTTTTCCTTCTAGATGCCCAAGCATTCATAACCATGATTTTATCATAACAATCAAATACTCTGTGCTAGCACCTAGCTACTTTCCTCTTACAGAGGCAGTACACCTTTCGCACTTACAGTACTCAAGGTCTTGCGCTTGGGTCCCACCCCAAGCTCACCTTGCGACTATCACCCACCTGCCGGGCCCGGCGGGCAGGTCGCCTCAACTAGGCTTAACTTCCGTGTTCGGAATGAGCTGAAATGCGAAACAGCGAAGCATTTCAGAGTCGGATACTACGCAGGTAGTCTAGACGGGGTCGCGCAAAAACTTAACAAAGTTTTATGTGTGACCGGGTGTGTTTGATATAGAAAATTGAATACTAAGTTCTGGCGTCTAGCTACTTTCGCCTTTCGACTATCATCGCCTCAACAGAGCTTAACTTCCGTGTTCGGAATGAGAACGGGTGTGACCTCTGCGACGAAGCACCAGAACATAAGATTCGAAATTTATTGTAGTTGATTCCACATAGCAGGACAGAATTTGTTCTCAGATTTCCTAATAAGATTCGGGCAATTAGTATATCTCGGCTCAATCCCTTACGGGACTTACACCTAATACCTATCAACCTGGTAATCTCCCAGGGCCCTCAAACGTTTCCTAATCTCGGGGCTGGCTTCATTCTTAGATGCTTTCAGAATTTATCCTGGCCCGACTTAGCTACCCTGCGGTCCACTTGGCAGTAGAGCAGGCACACCAGCGGTCGGTTCACTCCGGTCCTCTCGTCGCGTCATTCCCCTGTCGCCAGGAGCGCAGACTATATCTTCATCCTTTCCCATCAAGACGGGATTAGGATGTTGGCGTATTACCCGCATGAGCTGTCATCCTCGCTAATAGTGGGATGATTCCTCTTGCATGCAAGTCTGCTAACTTTCGTTAGCAAGTCGTTACGGGGTCAAATCCAAGTTGAGTCAATAATTCTTCTCGTGTTTTCTTTTTCTTAGCAACATAGTTTTCTTTCTGTATTACCAAGATCAGATCTACGAGTTTCTCAAGCTGATTTTTAGACAGCTTTGAGAATTTAGTACTAGAGAGAATCTCGCAGGCACATATGAGCGCCTTGCTTTGAATTTCTTTGAATCGGATGTAAGAAAGAAGTGATTTTAGAATTAAAGCTACTTGTTTGTAACCATTAACCCTTAGTTCACTCATTCCATCATTTCTCTTCGAAATGTATCCGATACCAAGCTTCTCTTGAATCCAGTACAGCGTTTTT
Organism: uncultured Candidatus Saccharibacteria bacterium; assembly: GCA_964350995.1. Classification (GTDB taxonomy): domain Bacteria; phylum Patescibacteriota; class Minisyncoccia; order Phycocordibacterales; family Zambryskibacteraceae; genus JAIFWN01. Next base: position 161 of record CAYGLE010000055.1, on the reverse strand, counting down.
TCGTGTCGAGTATCCTGGTAAAGACAGATGGTTGGCATGAATCGGAAACCGATTCCGCCATCTGAACGCTTCTTTATTTGAAGCATCAGACTACCATCGCCATCAAGAAACCCCGCGATATACGCTAACTCAACATTGGATCGACTTCCCACGGTATTGTC
>CAYGLE010000054.1:0-3667 GCA_964350995.1 uncultured Candidatus Saccharibacteria bacterium | reverse complement strand
GACCTCCTCATTGCAAATGAGGCGCTCTACCAACTAAGCTAAGGGCCCTGTATTTTCTTCAGGCTCAAATAATACCCAACAAACTGCTGAAAATCAACAAACCTCTGATACAATAAACTTATGGAAAAAATACAAAAAATATCTTTATTGCTACTTCGTGTCTCTTTGGGTTGGGTTTTTTTCTACGCTGGTATTACAAAAGTGCTTAACCCAGCCTGGTCGGCAGCTGGGTATCTTTCAAGTGCGAAAACTTTCCCAAATTTCTTCCAATGGCTTACAAACCCCAACATACTTCCCTTCACTAACTTTATAAACGAGTGGGGTCTCACCTTGCTTGGTGCATCACTCATCCTCGGAGTCGGAATGAAGCTCTCTACAATACTTGGTGCAATACTCATGCTTCTCTACTATTTCCCCATCCTCGAGTTCCCACATATTCCCGAAGCTCACGCCTACATTGTCGACGAACATATCGTCTATGCTATTACACTGATAGTTCTTGGTAAAATGCGCGCGGGGAAAATATATAGCTTGGAGAGTTGGTTTGCCAAGATCCCTGTATTAGGAAGACTTGTTGGGTAAAAACATCTACCTCTCTACCACGATCATCCTCTTGACCACCAAAGAATTGGGGGTGCGAATGTGATGAGGAGAGAAGTCAAACCAAATATCTTCAAATGTTTTTAGGGGTATTTTACGAAGTCCACCGGTCTCTGGATCTCTTAGTGTAATTTGCTTCTTATCTATATCTACCACTACCGAATAGTGCCCTTCCGTTTCTGAAAACCAATTTACAATTACAGGAACCTTCTTCTTAAGCACATAATGACGAACATCTTCTAGCCTTGAGTTATCCTTAACAAAAGCTTGGAAACCTAGACTCTTTGCTCCATCTGCTAAACGCTTTGCACCAGTATTGTCTTTCTTATCCATCTTCTTCTCATCATACTTAGCAAGTTTTATTATTTCCTTTTCGGTTATCTTCACACCGTAGAAATCTAGCACCATACGAAGCGAAGTTGGCCCACAAAGTTTGGCGGGTTGTTTGAATGATCTGACCTTAAGCATTTCTAAGTTTTAACATTTTAGTACCCTAAACAGCAATAGATACAATATGACTCACAAACTCTTTAGGTGAGAGACCAACATTTTTGAAAGACTTGTGAAAGTGAGAGTCGGGAGTGAGAGACGGTAAAGCATTCGTCTCTAATATATAAATTTTTCCTTTTGAAGTGACAATGAAATCCGAGGAAGAGTAGTGCCTCAAGCCCAAAGCCAAATGAGCTCTCTCTGCCATATTCTCTATCTCCTTATGAGTTTCTGGTTTGAATTTTGCTGGATCAGGAAGGAAAGTGTAGAGCCTCTTGTCTCGCAGGTTCTCCACCACAGCACACCTCACATCTTCTCCTCTTACAAACTCCTCTACCAACACCCTATCTGCGTGTTTGAAAGCTTCTGCCACAAAGTTTTGAAGTTCATCAAAACTTTGTGCTCTTTTTATTCCCAAATTTTCCCTACCCTTCACAGGCTTGATCATCACAGGATGTAGATACTCTCTAAAAATCTCTAATAGATCCTGATGCGACACATCTCCAAGAAGAGTCCTGTGCCGAGGAGTAGGAAGATCATTAGCTTCATAAACAGCTTTAGAAAGGTCTTTATTCATTGCTAGGGCCAAATGAAGAGCAGAAGAACCTGTGTGGGGGATGTTTAATTTTGATAAAAGCTGGTTAAGTTTTCCATCCTCTCCATACTCACCATGTAAAGCATTCCAGACCAAATCAACATGTCTTAGTACGTGGTGTGGCTCACAGACCCTGCCCATCATGTGCCACTCTCCATCCTTGGAAATAAATATATCTAGTGGTTTATATTTCTCTGGTTCCTCTCTCAAAACAGAGAGCACAAACTCCCCCGTCCCTAAGGACGTTTCGTAATGATTGGAAGGACCACCGCGAAGAACCGCTATTCTCATATATTTTATTATAACCCGCCTTTTCGGGTTAAATCCTAAACCCTTTGTTTCTTAACTTCCTGTGATACGAGATGGCAAAACGATGTGCCTCGCCGTTGGCAAGAAGGATTGAGTTTTGCCATTTTTCTAAAGTCTTTTTCTCTCCCAAGATTTCTCTGGCCTTATGCCTTTCATCTTTCACAACCGAGACCACTTGTATGTCTAAATCTTTCTTTCGTATCTCGTCTTTTGCCGCATTCTTCTGCCCCACACCTCCATCTACCACAATTATCTTAGGCAACTCCCATTCTGGATGATTCAAACGCCGACTTATGATCTCTCGTAGATTATTCGTATCATCATTTTTATCCACTTTGATTTTAAATTTTCGGTACTGACTCTTAACAAGCTCTCCGTCTTCTGCTACCACCATCACTCCTACAGTATTTTTACCACTTAAGTGAGCAATATCGTATGCTTCTATACGCGTAATACTAGAATCTTTCTCTCTCTCAATATCTCGTTTGATAAGCGCCATATCTTGGATATGCTCAAGAGCAAATATTTTTTTCTTTATCTCGTTTGCCTCTTCAAACTTTTTCTCTTTAGCTTTTATCTTCATCTCTTTTTCCAACATTTTTATGAGTTCTGATTTTTTTGCTTCAAAAAACAGCTTGAGCTTGCGAATCTGTTTGCGATAATCCTTCTTACTTATAAGACCAATACAAGGCCCAGGACAAAGACCAAGCTGTGCGTTGAAACAAGGTCTTCCGTTTAATTTGCATTTTTCGTCTCTGAAGGGAAAAATTTTCCTAACAATTTTCAAAGCTTCTTTGAGTTCTGCTCCGTGTGGAAAGGGTCCAAAGGTCCCAAGACCTCGAGTAATGACAACCCTCGGGAAATCTTCGTCAGTTATAGTCACAAAGTTATAGCTCTTATCATCTTTCTCTTTGGAGTTATAGATGGGTTTATATTTTTTAATTTCATATGCTTCTAAGATAAGAGCTTCCAATACAGAGTCGGTGGTCTTGTAGTCTAAAAAAACAGCTCCTTCTACCATCTTTGTAACCAAAGGCCCCCTCGTAGACATAAGATTTTTACCAAAATAACTCTTAACCCTATCTTTTAAAGACGTAGCCTTACCAATATAAAGAATTTTCTTCTTTGGTCCTAGAAAAAAATAGACTCCGGGGGAATCTGGAAGATTAACTTTCTTTAAATAACCTGCATCCATATTATTTACTTCTTTTTTTTCCTTAAAAGCTTTCTAAGATAGACTCCAGTGTGAGTGTCTGTATTTGCCACCTCTTCTGGTGTGCCCAAAGCCACAAGCTTTCCTCCGTTTTCTCCTCCGTCTGGACCAATATCTATGACATAGTCAGAGCTTTTGATGAAGTCTAGGTTATGCTCTATGACAAGCACGGTATTGCCTTTATCCACAAGTTTTTGAAGTATCTCTATAAGCTTTTTTACATCTTCATAATGAAGACCGATGGTTGGCTCGTCTAAGATGTAAATCGTCTTATTGAGATGCGGACGGTAAAGCTCTGAAGCGATCTTCACCCTTTGAGCTTCTCCACCCGATAGAGTGGTGGCAGATTGTCCAAGCTTTAAGTACCCCAAACCAACATCATTTAAACTCTTCAACCTATCGTAAATAGCAGGGATATCTTCAAAAAAATTAAGAGCCTCCTCTATGGTCATTTCTAACAC
>CAYGLE010000053.1:0-3681 GCA_964350995.1 uncultured Candidatus Saccharibacteria bacterium | reverse complement strand
CTTTATATCTTTTTCTTCCTTTATCTTTTCACGAAGAGCTTCTTTGAGATCTTCTTCCTTTTCATCCTTCTCTACGACTTTAACAAACTCTTCTGAATTCTTTTTTATCCTTTTATCGAGTTCTGCTAACTTTTTTTCATCTAATTTATCTTGATCCGCCAAAGTACGAGCTTCCTCAATACGGCGCACCACCTTCTCTTCCTGCCAAGCAGCTTTCCTTTCTTGAGAACTATTCACCACATCTAAAACCGGTTCCACTATCTTCACCTTAACTGGATAAAGTAATTCTCCAGGCACTGCTCCAGAAGAAGCGTAGACCGCTCCACCAAAGGAGAACATAAACACCAAAAAGATTGCCATAACCACTTGAGTGCGATAAATATGAGCAAACATCAGCGTCTTACTCTTATGCCAATAAGGAGACTTCATCGGGAGAGAGAGGATACTCTCAAGCATTGCCGACTTCTCTCCTTCGGTCATTTTGACCTCTCTTAGAGCTTCTATTTCTTTGTTTAAATCTTTTTCAATCATTTTGATCTTTTATACCCAAAAGTTTCCTTAAAGCTTCTACCCCCCTCGTCAGTCTTATAGATACAGCGTTGCTACTTAAACCCAAAATCTCTGCAATTTCGCTTGGTGTAAAATCTTCCACAAAGCGCAGATAAACAACTTCTCGATATTGGGGAGGTAGATTGTTGATGAGGAGAAAGGCTCTTTTGACCTCTGCATCAAACTCAATTTGTTTGAAGCTGTTTTCGTCTGCCACCTCAAGGGGGTTTCCTTCCTCATCTTCAAGAGATTCAAGGGAGATTGATTTTGTCTTCTTGTACCAATCAATGACCAAATTGCGAGCGATGGTAAAGAGGAAAGCTTTTTGGTTGGTTATTTCTTTTTTGCTCGTCATGTGATTCCAGAGCCTAACAAAAGTTTCTTGAGTAAGGTCTAACGCCTTCTCACGGTCAGATACCCTAATCAAACAAAATCTGAAGATCGCATCGCTCTCCTGATTATAAATATCTGTGAACTTCTTTTTAAGAGCTTCAATAGACATAACGAATGTGAAGGCATTATCTTTCTAGAAAATGGTTTTTCAAACAATAACACAAAAAAGCTAAATGTCTACGAAAGTAAGGGCTCCTTTATACGTTTAAGTAATTAGCGGTGATTAAATACCGCCTTAAACAATTTCATTTAGACAATTAACTTATTAACCATGACACACAAAATTTCTCGTAATTTAACTCTGTTCTTATTGGTTTTTTCCATTGGCCTCTCTCCTATTTTAGCTTTTGCAAAGAGCGAAAATGGAAAAGGTAACGGTAAGGCAAACAATCAGAAAACCGAACAAATTTCCAAAAAGAAAGATCAGAAAAAAGAAAAAGAGGAAAGGAAAGAAGAAGAAGAAGAGGAAAGGAAAGAAGAAAGAAAGGAGGAAAGAAAAAGTGAAGAGAAGAGTAAGAACTTGGTTCAAAAGACAAATGAGTCCTGCACCAAAGCTTTCGGTCACTTAATCGCTCCTGGATATATCAAAAATAAAGGAGAGGTGAGCTACTTCTTCAGTAATTGTTTCCTACCATTCGGTATTGCAAAGAAGTTTGGTGGCAACTACTCTTCAACCACAGACACCACCGCACCAGTTATAAGCAACATCAAAACCAATCCTCAAACCAATGAGGTTGTGATCACTTGGACAACAAATGAAAAGGCTAATAGCACTGTTTTCTGGAGCTTTTCTTCTGGAGTAAACACAAGCTCAAGTACAAATGTCTCAAAAAGTAAGTTGGTCAAAGATCACCGTATAGTTGTATCCGGTCTTAATGCCAGCACCACTTACTTTGCTGTCATCCGCTCAAAAGACGCTTCTGGGAACTCAAGTCTTTCAAGTGAGATATCGTTTACCACCAAGCCAACTCAGTTAGACACCGTATCGCCTGTCATATCTGATGTAGCCCTTCTCAACAGTACAAGTAGCATAAATGTGAGTTGGAAAACAGACGAGAACTCCACATCACGCCTCTACTACGGCACTTCTGCCAGTCTCAATGTAAACTCGAGTTCCACTGCTTTCGTAGAGAGCACCACTCTGGTCAAGAACCACCTTGTCGCTCTAACTGGGCTTACAGCCAGCACTACTTATTATTTAGCTGTTGAGTCTAAGGATGCATCAGGTAATAAGACAGTAACCCCAATGTTCACCACATACACAACTGGAAGTACGGTTCTTGATACCACGGCTCCTGTTATCTCAAACATCGTGACGACATTTGGCACATCGACAGTTGGTGTAACTTGGAACACAAACGAACCCACTACTTCCAAACTATTCTACTCAACCACGAGTCCACTCATGACTTCTGCGAGCTCTACCAACTTCATCTCCTCTGGGACGCTCCTCACCAACCACAACATGACCGTCACCAACTTAGCTACAAGTACTTTGTATTACTTCTTGATCCAATCTACTGATAGCTCAAACAACATAAGTACTTCTACACAGTTCCAAACTACCACCACCTCTGGTCTGTAGTTAAATTAAAGGAGAGACGCTAAATAAAACAGTCCCGCCATGGCGGGACTGTTTTATTTAGCCTTTTTACCTAAAGTATAAACCTTGCGCTTCATGCGCTCGCTGGCTCTCATCCCAAAATGTTTGAGGTATCCAAATTTGTAGACTCTAATAGGAGAAAAACCAGAGAACCAAAGAACTCCTTGCCTTAACTCATTAGTCGTATCGCCAAAAAGTATTCTCTGTATTAATGGCATGGTGTCTGAAGTCACTACCATTGTGGCGCTCCTACCCTTAAGAAGCTTCTGCCAGAAGTTTCCTCCATGAGTGAAGTGGTAAGCAAAACCTGGAATCCAAACCCTATCTATAAGACCCTTGAGCAAGGCCGGCATAGTTGACCACCAAGATGGGTAGAAGACTACAAAGTGCTCGCACCATCTCACATTTTCTTGGAAAGCTTTAAGATCGGGCTCAAGCTCTTGTATGACCTTGTAGCCTTTGTGGAGTATGGGGTCAAACTGCATATCGCCTAAGTTCATCCTACGTGTTTCGTGGCCTGCTTCCTCTGCTCCACGTTCATACTCCATAACTAATGTGCCATTAAGCGTATCTTTATCGGGATGTCCAAGAAGAATAAAAATTTTTTTCTTTTTCATAAGACCCTCGATTACTTCATCATAAGTCTTTGCAACTCGCTTTGATGCTCCCGCATCACCTGCATGGTAGCCTCTGTCTCACTCTGACCACTCTTTTGCCTCTTCTTTATCTCCTCGCCAATTTTCTTGAAGAAATCAGGATTCTTCTCCACCGCAGCCAAAACAGCCTCTCTTTGAGCCTCTGGTAAGTTCTTCAGCTTATGCTTAAGAACCTGTTTCGTCAGGAAATTTTGTATGCCCATTGTCTATCTTAACTAACCGTTCTTAGGAAGAATCTTATACATTCCCGTACCGCAGACAGTACAAGTACCCTTAGCAGCTGGACGGCCAGGCTTGATCTCAACCTTTTGCACATCCTTCATTTCCCTCTTTTCTTTGCATTTAACGCAGTAACCTATTACTTTTTCGTCCATAAAATTATTATATTGGTTAACCTTATCATTATATCACACATTTCAACTATTTGGTGGACCCTATCGGATTCGAACCGATGACCTCCTCATTGCAAATGAGGCGCTC
>CAYGLE010000052.1:0-3716 GCA_964350995.1 uncultured Candidatus Saccharibacteria bacterium | reverse complement strand
GTGTGAGTAGAATTTCTTACCCTATTAGTAGCCCATGTTGCATTATAAACTTCAAAAACAGTACCAGGTGAAGCTGTTCCTACTCCTACATTACCAGCAAAGTACGTCGTGTTTCCTGTCACGGCTAAATTGGTAGCAGTAGCGTTAGTCATGAGAGTGGTAGCAAGAGTAGTAGAGCCTGTGAAGGTAGAGGAGGCTAAAGAAAGGAAACCGTTTTGGAAAGAAAGGGTGGTAGAGGTAGCGTTCTGCCCCGTGCCAAGTGTAGTCCAAGGGAAAGCGAAGGAGGAACCACTACCAGTGGGCCAAGTAGTACGGCATGTGTCCCCTGTTAGACAAAGTGTGGTGGCGGCAAAGGTGGTAGAGGTGGCGTTGGTGGTTGTGGAGTTGGTAGCGGTGAAGTTTTGTAGAGTGGTAGAGCTTATAGCAAGCAAGTTGGATAGAGTTGTGAGACCACTCACAGCTGTGAGTGTGCCGGTAAAGTTGGCGGTACTTGAAATAGTTTGACTATTTATAAGACCAGAGGTTATGGCTGTTGCGGTCAAAGCGCCGATATTTCCCGAAGTAGAAAATAAGCTTGTCGAAGAAGCAATGCTACTAAATATATTTGTAGTTGTAGCAGATGAAGTAGTTGACCTTGAAGCGGTAAATGATTGAAGGGTTGTAGAACCTGTAATTAACAAATTTCCGGTGAGAGTACCCGAAGCATCACTTCGTAAGAATTGTGTGGAATCTAAATTATCCAGAGTATCAGCCACAAAAGCTGCTGGCACTGCTCCGATAATTTTTCTCGGTGTCATCTCTCCATCCCAGACTGGAGTACTTGGGTCAGTCCCACCAATCTCAACACCAAGATAAAGAGTTTGGTTAAAATCTACAGAAGTTATAGCTGTAGAAGATCCGACCATAACAGAGAAGAGGCCACTCACAACTCCTATTCTATTGTTTCCAGTCAAGGTTTCAGTAAATATTGGTGAGCCACCAGAGGCAGCAGTGTAGAGTCTGAAACGCATGTTGTAAGAACCGTTAGACACTGCAGTCCCTGAAGAATCTGTAAGTCTACCTTGATAATTGACCATTGGATTTACAGCAGCAAAAGTTTCTTGCGGTATGAAGGAAAGAAGTAGTCCAACTATCACACAGACAACAAAACAGAATTTTTGTTGTGAGGTGATCTTAGATTGTAAATTTGCTCTGTTCATTTTTTAAGTTGCTTTCGCCGTGGTGTTAGCCAAAGACAATTTGTCTCTTCTTAAATTCCTAAAGAAGAGAGATAGAAAAATTATCATCACCAAAACAAATGCCGATACTACAAACACGGTGAGTTGTTTGTTTGCGAAGAAATTCTTATAAAAACTTGGGGTTTGAGATGGACTAACCTCCAATGTGCCGTTTAGAGTCTTAAGACCTTGGTTTTTAAAGTCCAAAATATCTATCTTAATATCATATAGTTTTGGATCACCAAGAGGGCCTATGGTAGCTTCGTAGCGAGTTTTGTCTTTATTAGGTCTCAAGATAAAGGTAAATCTCTCTGGATTTTCTCCTTTTGTTATGACCGATACCGCAATGGTTTTAAGAACAGGAGGAACACGGTAATACTTTAGCGCTATGGTAGTGTTTTTATCCCCATATATAGATACTTTGTTTCCAGAAACATCGACACTATCTCCAGACTGGATAAACAAAAAATCTTTTATTTGTAATTTTTCTATAGCCGAATGCACATAACCTGCAGGCAAGAGCTTATCTAAAGGATTCTCAAACACTTCACCTGATAATCCTAGTATCTTTGAGGCGGTTATAGCACCAGAGGAGAAGTTCCCCGCAAGATCTTCGGTAAAGATTGCGTAGTAATAAGTGACTCCTTTTTCTGCATTTTTATCTATAAAACTTTCTATACGAGAAGCGTCTCTGTACTCAAATACAACTTCACCATCATTTGGAGATGAAGGATAGGATTCAGTCGATCGGACAATCCTGGCTCCTATTACCCTATTATCATTTGGAAGAATCCAGGATAAATCTATAGAATTTTCTTGTGGTATAGCTTTAAAATAGAGTGCGTTTGATGGATTCTTAGATATCGGCACATTCAATGTTTTAAACTGAATGTTTTCAAAGACTACCGGATTACCAAAAACATCTTTGACATAAACTCTTAAGAAGTAAGTAGTGTTGGGAGTGAGATTAGAAATTAAAACGTTATGAGTCGTATCGTACACACCACTTACAACACTTCCACCCACATAACTCAAATCTATCCCCCAATCAACTTGAGCATACCTAGGGATAGATGTGTTGAAAAAGATGATTGCGTTATTATCATTAGACGAGATTGAGAAATTTGATATCGCAACACTTCTCCCTCCTTGAGATGCTGTGGATGAAGAGAGAGTGACGGCTGTTGTTGTTCCTGACCAAAGACTCTCATTTCCAGAATCATCTACGGCCGATACATTGTAAGAATAAGAAGTGGATGGTGATAACCCTGTATCATTAAAATCTCTTGGGAAGATATCGACATCGTCTATCCTCACGCCATCCCTATATATGTAATACCTATCAACAGCGATGTTGTCTGTTGACTCACTCCAAGATAATTCTATTTCACTAGAACTTATCACCTGAGCGGTAAGTGATGCTGGAGCAGATGGATCTGTGGTGTCTGGATCTGCCAAAAGCATAAATTGATAACCCAAATAATCCTTATAAGTAGTTGAGTCTATTTGTCCAGAACCAGACTCGCCTAAAGTATCTTCTATTATGTAATTAGTTGAAGAACCTAGTCTTCCACCAAAATTCAAACTATCACTTTGAATCTTGTACTCATCAGAAGACATGACGCTTTGGGCCAAAAGACTGTTACTAAAGAGGCAGAATATTAAGATAGAAAATGTTAAATATTTCATTTCTTCTCTTTTAGAGGAACCAGTACAAAAGCATAATTCTCACTCTCTTCTCCCGGTCTAAAGATTGGTCTTATCACACCAGACTCACCCTCTTCGTCAAACAACACCTCAACTTCATCAGAAAAATTATTTTTAATATTTTCTATTTTTTTATCTTTATCTTGGTTATCTGGGAAAACCACCAGGGCATCAACTTCGGCTTGATCCTCTTCTGAAAAATTTTGACCAACCAATGCCAAGAGATTAAATTTATTTCTTAGAACTGTAAAAGAATTTTGAACGTTATCGTATATTGAAACAATAATTGAATCTATTTTCTGAGATAAATTAGGAGAGAAATAATTAATCCAAGAAAAACTAGCACTCGACACAATAAAGATAGTGACCAGCGCAGTCATTAAAGTTGTACCAAAGGATGACTTAGAGAAAATTTTTCTTGAAACATCTTTCTTCTCACTTAAGTTTGGAATCCTTTCCCTTACCAACTCACTTGAGTACTGTTGAGGGATGTATGTATTTTCCGTCTTTGGTTCTGGTAATTTTATTTCCTGATAATTACTTATATTGTTTCTCTTAGAATTTTTGGAGGAAGTATTGATTTTATAGGTTTTAAGAGACTCAAAGTCTACAAACCAAGCCCTCCCAATTAGCTTTGCGGGTATTTTGTTTTGTCGACAAAGTTGACCGATATAGTCTTGAGAATAGCCAGTTTCCTTACTAGCTCGTCTAACCGAGATGAACTTTTTGTCATCCAAAAAAAGATCAACACTCATGCCTTAAATTATATCTCCATATAAGCATGTAACCTAT
>CAYGLE010000051.1:0-3732 GCA_964350995.1 uncultured Candidatus Saccharibacteria bacterium | reverse complement strand
GTCAAAAGGAAAAAGATTTTGTAATCCACCTACGTCAAGAATTAAATGTACCCTTATCTGAATTATTTATAGGCATTATCTTGTACTTTAAAGCTACTATAGCCTTCATAAAAAAAGAAAAGCCGGGAAAAAAAGAGATTCTTTTAATTTGGTGGAAGTATCTTAGTTTTAAGATAAATCTTTTAAAATACAAGCTAAAAAAATCTATAAAAAAATAACGCGTTACCATACCTTACTTTTAAATCCTGAATGAATTATAAGCACCCAAAAAATTGGGGACCCAGACGGTTTGGCAACATCACTTTCGATCGCCTTGCTAACTTCTCTACTATACTTCTCTAAATCTTCGGACCATTTGGCCTTGCCTTTAAGAATCAAAAGAGGCCAAGTGAAATACTTAAATTGAACCAATTTTCCAGAATTTCCTCCGAGACCATACAAATAAATTTTAGAATTTTTGAAAAGACGCGTTATCTTCGATATATTTCTTGGGGTATATTGCCTAAGACCATGAAATAAATACAGAGGAAGAGTCGCTTTAGCGGGAAAATTGTGAATTTGGATGACTGGTCCTTTTGATTTATCAACAAACTCCTTTATCTGTTCGAAAAATACTAAATCCTCATCGAAGTGTTCAATAGCCGACTGGGTTACAAACAAATTTGTTTTTGGAGGAATAAGTTTTGATATATCGTTTGAAGTAGACTCAATAAAATTAAAATTTAAATTATGTTTTTTAAGTTCAATCCAATCCTCTCTCCTCTTAGCATCTATTCCTGTATAGGAAGCTACAAGTCCTTTAGAAGCACTCTGTAACCTAGTACTATAATTACCCCGACCACATCCTGTATCAAAAACATGAATCTCTCCTAGTTCTTCCTTGATCTTCTCCCAAGGCAAAGTCCGCCAGAAGATATCAGACAGCCTCCTACCGACTGAACTCGATTCGTAAGTATTCTTAAGTTCTTCTCTCCATTTTGGATCACAATACGGTCTTATCTCTATTCGACTATCAATATTTTTGTAAGGAAATAGATTATTAACCCAATTAAGAAAAAGGTAAGAAATCTTCTCAAAAAAATTTAAACCCTTATCGGCATTAAGATTATGAATTGAGGTCGATTTCATTATTTGGTAGCTACGAAAAATAGATCAAAACTAAACCAACCCGGAAACCACCCAGACAGCTTTTGATATCGACCCAAGCCCATCACCTCGACCTTGCCAAATTGTCTCTCAAGCATTCCTCTTAATTCATCAATATGAAATTGAGTAATGTGAGTCGGGTCAGAAAGCGGAGTGTGACGCTTGATCCCGATTAAATAGCGCAAACGATTCTTGAGAGAAAAGGCATTGGGCACAGAGCCGATCAACATCCCACCCGAGTTGAGTCTCTCTGCCACCCTGCTCATAATCTTCTCTGGATTATACAAATGTTCGAGCACCTCTCCAGCCACCACTACGTCGAACTTTTTTGGCCCCAAGAAGCCCCAATCCCCGTTTAAATCCGCAATCATCGTTTCGATACCAAGTTTCTTAGCTTCATTTAAAGCGTTTTGATCTATATCCAAGCCCAACACATGATTACCTTGCACAAAAAACCGAGTAAGGGCCCCATCCCTACAACCAATATCAAGCACTTCCTTGTCTTCCCCCACCAAATCTTTCAACAGTTGGCCACGCTCATTTTTCAGTATCGAGAAACCTCTCTCACGATTAGATGAGTGATGGTTCTTATAAATCTCTTGTAGAGATTTTGTCATATAATTTCTTTTTCCAACTTATCCATGAGCAATTTAAGGTTGTGATTCTGGACCACAAACTCCCTTAATTCTTCTCCGGTCATTGTTTCCATAAACTTTAGATCCGTATTGTCGACCAAGACCTTCGTCTCGCAAGCAGCCGCCTCCATGATGGTCTTATCGAAGCTTCCGTCAGGAGTTTTGTTGACATAGACCTCGTGTGACTGGTAAAGCTTTAAGGCCCCATTCTGATTAACAGCTCCTTGAAACATTATCCTATTATTTGCCCTCCGCTTAACCTCTTCATAATAACCCGCGTCTTGATGTAATGGTTCGCCCACAATCGTGGCTAAGAAATTATTGTCCAGAGTATTAAACCACTCCACAAATTCCAAAACCTTTTTAATCGGTGAGATACGCCCAAGAAACAATACCGAGTTAGGAGTCCTATAAACAGCCGAGTCTGGATTGAAGAAGTCTGTATCTATCCCTACAGGCATCAATTGAGTTTTCTTAAACTTAGCTGTAAAAGATTTCGGAGAAGTGCAAAAAACTTTATCCGCAAACATCACCGCAACTCTGGTCAATAAATTACCGTTTGGATGGTTCCTCCACATAAATACTTTTTTACCCAAAATCTTCCAGAGCCAACCACCTATTAACACATACTCTTGATTCATGTGGACAAATACCGAATCATAATTGTCTCGCTTATACCAAACATATTTCAAAAATCTAAAAATATAAACAATCTGTGATCTCTTATCTTCCTTACCTAAAGATAGAACCTCTACATTACTAGGAAGAGAAAATAAACCTTTTTTAAGGCAAACTACTGTAACCTTCTCAAACTTTTTAGAGAATTCTTCAACCCATCTATGAAAAAAACCCAAGACTGTGTCGTTTTTATCTACAACTTGTGTACAAATAAGAATTTTCATTTTTCTTTTTTCAGTAGTGACTCCCAATTTTCTTTAAGTTTCTTCAAAAACAATTCTTTAGAGTAAATTTTTCCACCAAGCTCTTCTTTCAAACCATTCTTAAAAATACCTTCTTTTATAGCCCTGGCTAAATCTTCTGCAGAAGCAATAATTGTCACATTTTTTAAATCCTTAGCAATACCAACAGAAGTAGTTAGTACATGTAAGCCAGACAACCCAGCTTCCACTAAGGAGAGGCCGTAACCCTCAAAATTTGAGGTCTGGACATAGATATCAGCGCTTTTGTAATAAGAGGCTAGGTCCTCCTGCCACCCCTCAAAAGCCACGTTTTTGCCCAAATTTAACCTATTAACCAAGGTTTTAAGTCTCCCCTCCTCTGGCCCACTCCCCACTACTACAAGCCCTACATCTTGGCTTCCTTTTACAACAATAGAAAGAGCTTCGAGAGCTAGAGCTATATTCTTCTCTTTGGAGAGCCTCGAAACAGTCAGAAGAACCTTCTCCCAACCATACTTATTATGAAGATCAAACCTTACTTCTCCTTCAATACGGCTTTTATCTATATAGATCGGAAGAACGTAGACATTCTTATTCAAACCCTTTTCTAAAATCTTCTTCTTCAAATCTTCTGTCACCACTCTTACACCTTGAGATCTTGGCAAAACAATTTTAGCTATAATTTTGCGAATATAGTTTAGAAACCTGTCAAAATATGGAGAAGACATGTCTGTATGAAGTTGTACTTCGAGTGGTATTTGCTTCGATTTCTTTAACAACAAACCAACCAAACCACACTCAAATGGATCTTGAGTGGTAATAATATCCGAATCTATCTTCTTCCCTATCACAAAAGAATCGAAAAAACGGAGAAGTTTATTTAAAGAATTGGTTGGATAGACCTCAATATTGGAAGAAAGATTAGTTCTTTTGAGGTTATGTTTTTTATCGGAAAGTAAAATTATGTTTAGTTTATCAACCAATTCTCCATATTCTCTCATTCTATTGGAAACAGGACTGCCTGATTCCAAAATCTTTCTATCGCTCGATAT
>CAYGLE010000050.1:0-3744 GCA_964350995.1 uncultured Candidatus Saccharibacteria bacterium | reverse complement strand
GTATATCAGTAGTTCTAAGTCCCACTTGGGTTAGTTAATCAGATAGCTTAAATTAAAGCTCTTAAATTTGCTGCCCGACAGGGACTCGAACCCCAATTAACCGCTCCAGAGGCGGTCGTCCTACCATTAGACGAATCGGCAATCTTTCCACAAAGATAGCTCAAAACAGCTTCTTTTTCAATTTAGATTCTAAGATATCTTCTAGATGCCCAAAGTGAGGAGATAGCCCCGACCATCACCCCAGAGAGTAGAAGTATGCCAGCAATACTCAAGAAATGACTTAGATAGTAGTTAAACAAGTTGAGCCCAATGAAGAAGTTCTCTGTCGTGTTGCCTATCCAGTATGTAATAGGAAGAAAGATTATCAAAGCTAATATAGCGCCTAGTAGCCCATACATGACGCCAACGATGACAAACGGTCCTTGGATATAGGTGGTAGAGGCTCCAACCAGACGCATCACACTTATCTCCTCTTTAGCTATATAGATAGTAAGACGAATGGTATTGAAGGCTATAAGGATAGATAGCAGGATAAAGGCCATAGCCACAGCAAGACCAAGCTTGTCTGCACTCTTTATGATGTCGCCTAGCTTATCTATAGCCACCTTGTTTTGATAGTAGTTGACGTGGTCTATGATACTAACCCCTCCACTTGAGAGAGCACTCGACCCCTCAAGAAACTCTGCAATACCTTTGTATTGAGATGGGTCTTGAGCTTTGATGTCGAGAGATGCACCTAGAGGATTCTCGTTTAACTCATTTAAAGCAGTGAGAATAGACTGATCATTGGCATGCCTTTCTTTGAAAGTTTCCAAGGCTTCCTCACGAGAGGTGTAGGTGACGAGCGAGACCTCGTTCAAATTTTCCAGAGAGGCTTTGATCTTCAAGATATCTTCTTCCGAAGCGGAGGTGATGAAGGTTGCTGTCACATCTATCTTATCCTTCAAGGCATCGAGAGAGTTGTCGAGCACAGCACCACCGAGGATAACAAACCCAGTGACAATTAGTGTGACCGTCATCATAAAGACAGAAGCAAGAGAGACGGTAGCGTTCCTCCAGAAGTTCATAAAGCCGATTTTTACTATTCGTTTGAAATTGATCCAGATCATCTTAGTTACATTCTACTACCAAATTTATATAAAATATTTTCCCTTCTTATCGTCTCTAATGATCTTCCCCTTCTCCATGACGATAACTCGCTTGTCTAAAGCATCGATGATCCCCTTGTTGTGAGTGGTGAGGATAACGGTTGTGCCAAAGTCGTTTATCTTCTTCAAAATTTGGACAATGTCGTAGGTGTTCACAGGATCTAGGTTCCCTGTTGGCTCATCGGCTATAAGCACATCTGGCTGGTTGACCAAAGCACGAGCTATAGCCACCCTCTGCCTCTCTCCTCCAGAGAGCTCATGGGGAAAGTTCCAAACCTTAGACGCGAGGTCCACAAGCTCGAGTACATGCGGCACATCTTTCTCTATCTCCTCATCGGTCCGACCAGATGCTTCCATGGTGAAAGCGATGTTTTCGTATATGGTCTTGCCCGAAATGAGGCGATAGTCTTGGAAGACCATGCCTATCTTTCTCCTTAAATCGTTGATCTCGCTCTTATTTAGTCTGTGTACGTCGTTTGAACCGAAGAAGACCTTGCCTTCACTTGGCCTCTCTTCGGCCAAAAGCATTTTGAGTAGCGTGGTTTTCCCTGCACCAGATTGACCCACAATAGAGACGAACTCCTTTGGTTCAATAGTCAGGGTTATGTTTTGTAGAGCGACGAAGCTATCTGGATAAACTTTCGACACCCGATCGAAAAAAATCATATATCTCTTATTTTACCATTTTTATACTCTCCGACAAAACACTTTCTCCCTTTTACAAAGATTTTTCTGCTTCGATGAAAGCATCAATATCGCCGTCCAAAACTTTTTCCACATCTCTCACTTCTACCTCTGTCCTATGATCCTTCACCATCTTGTATGGGTGGAAAACGTAAGATCGTATTTGGTTGCCCCACTCTATACTTGTAGTCTTAGAGATATACATCCCTCTCTCCTTTGCTTTCCTCTGTTCGTCTTCCAGCTTATAAAGCTTAGCTTCAAGCATAGATATAGCCCTCTCTTTGTTTTGAGCCTGACTCCTCTCCGTCTCTACATGGACTGCGAGATTTGTAGGTACGTGCACCACACGTACAGCGGTCTCTCTCTTGTTTACATTTTGCCCCCCAGGGCCAGAAGATCTTGAGTACTCAACCCGCAAATCGTCTGGAGGAATTTGTATCACCCCAATTTTCTCAAATTTTGGTATCACCTCAACCATAGAGAAGGAAGTGTGTCTTAATTTTTTAGCATTGAAGGGCGAGATGCGCACAAGACGATGTACACCAGACTCGTTCTTCAGCGTCCCGTAGACCCCCTTACCCTCTATCTCAAGAGTGATGTTTCTGTACCCACCATGATCGTTCTCATTCTTATGTATTACAGTGTATCCCCAACCCTTTCTATCAAAAAACTTCTTATACATATCTAGTAAGATTCTCGAGAAATCTTCTGCATCATCACCTCCCGCCCCACTAAAGATCGTCATTAAAGCATCACCCTTATCATACTTGCCGACTCCTTCAAGCTCGTCCTTAAGGTTTTGCAACTCTCTTATAGCACCTTGAGCAGAGTCTTTATCGTTCCAAAAGTCGGACTCTTGCATCCGCTTTTCTATAGCACCTATTTTCTTTTCTAATTCTTCTTTTGAAGCCATGAGCCGAAGGTGAGAGTTGAACTCACGACTTACCCCTTACGAAGGGGTTACTCTACCAACTGAGTTACTTCGGCTTATTTAGAATCCTTCGAGCTTCTCGGATCCTCTTACTTGGAGCCCTATTTGGTCTTCCATTTCCTTTATTTAACGCAGAAAATGTTGGTAACAAAGAATCACAATTCGGGCATATTAGTCGAAGATTGCTTTCCTTATTGTTTCGCCAATTACCATCAATATGATCGGCTACCAAAGGAACTTTACCAGTTTTTGGATTAATTTTCGACCATCCACAAAGACAACACTTATTACCATATTTATCTCTCAAGTATTTCTTAATCAGAGTAGATACAATACCAAGACTATGTTGCAGTCCACTCGCTTTCCCAGCTTTCCAATCTTTAAGATAAAGTTCTCGTTGATACTGAAGCTGACAAGCATTACTGCAATACTTATAAAAAGATCTGGCTGGATCTTTACCACAATTTAAACACGGAGTTCTATTTTTCTTTGGATTTGCCACTATTAAATTATAGCTCAAATGTAGACCACCGCAAATTACAGACACGGTCAACAGTTGATAACTATAAATTTCTGGAGCCAAGACCCGGGATCGAACCGGGGACCTCATCCTTCGCTTTAACCTCTTTTTCTTTTTATAAGAGGGCTAGACTGTATCTTTCTCCACTTTGGAGACCCTTGTCAGTCGTTCGGGCGCCAATGACTTAAATAGCGCCACGGTCTTGGCCTCTGAGGGCTTTTAACCGTTATTCGGGATTCATTTAAGTGTTACCACTTGAATGGGCAGGGTTTGCGACCCACCATGGATGTGCTCTACCAACTGAGCTATCTTGGCGACATCAAAAACGGCTTTAATATTATCTAATTTAAACTCTTTTTGCAAAAAATATACAAAAAACACCCCCCATTTCAAACGTCTTCATGAATTCATCAATAATTAATGGACTCTGAGTACAATTCACCTTAGATGTTGTTCTGGGA
>CAYGLE010000049.1:0-3846 GCA_964350995.1 uncultured Candidatus Saccharibacteria bacterium | reverse complement strand
TTTTCCTCTTAAATTTCTTAGAAGTGAGAGAAGAAAACTTTTCTGATTGGTTTGGTAGAGAGCAGCTAAGACTCTTGGGTCATCAATGAGTGTTGCTGGATCCATCGTCGAAACAAGTTCGTTTATAAGTTCTGTATCTCTTGTATAGACAGCTCCAAGAAGGTAAGTCATCTTAGCTTCTCCATATTCAGGAGCTAAGTCATAAGCATTCTTAAAATGAGAGAGAGCTTCTTCGAAATTGTTTTGTTGAAGAGCAAGTTGTCCAAGATTAAAATGGATAATTTGCTTTTCTGGCATAAGCTCTAACGCCCGACTAAGGTGGCGATCCGCATCTTCAGAAAGACCGAAACTTAGATAGAAGTTTCCTGCGATCAATTCATAACGCGGATCACCTGATAGATCTTTTGTGATCTCTTCCATCGCATTTTTTGCAAATTCGAAGTAAGTATTTCTTTCTGTCATCGGCACACTCTCGTCGGTCAACACTTCGGGAGCTCTGGCTGATATCCACTCCGTTACTTCTGGACGACCAAGTCTCGAGGCTTCGTAGGCGATCTTATAAAATTTCATTGCTTCACCTTTCTTTCCTTCCGTCTGAGAATAGTTCAAGGCTTTTATCAAACTTGTATTTGCGATTATTGGTTTAACGTTTATAAAATAAATTAAAAGTACCAAAACAACAAAAACAGAAGAAAAAAACATCGCTAGATCTTTTCTATCATCTGAATCTTGAACCGAAGAAACAGACATGTTCGTCCTCTTAGAGTGTATGTAGGCTAGAAGAGAGAAACACAAAACATAACTTATCAAATTATCAAAGACAAAAAAGTTATTGAAGAAGTACGCCGACAACAAACCCGTCAGAGTTGACCTTTCAAGAAAACTTAAAGGAGTATCCTTTTTCCATATTTGAATAAAAAGAACAATATAAAGAGAAAGATAAGAGAGTAAACCAAGAAGCCCCGCCGATATGCCCCAATCTAAGAAAATATTGTGAGCCCTATCAAACCAAGGTTCTATCTTGTACATCTGACCAGAGTAATGCTTAGCAAAAACATAATTGAAATTGTCCTGCCCCCAACCCAAAATCGGCCTCTCTTTTATACCCTCCAAAGCCATCGGCCATACAAAAGCCCTACCCTCTGTCTTAAGAGACGAGATAGAAAGGTTGGAGAAACGGCTCATGACCGGACTACTCTTTACGAAATCTGTGTTCCTGGCTAAAAAGAAAAGTACAACGAAAGCGGTTAAAACAATAAGAGAGTTCCTACTCCACTTTCTTATCCTTAAGTCTTCTTTGTTCTTAAGATTTATAAGAGCAACCAAAAAAAAGCCTCCTAAAAGACCTAAGATTGCGCCTCTTGTGGCGGTAGAATAAAGGATGAACATCTGACCCAGTATCAAAGCTCCATATACCCACCTCATACTACTTACCTTACTCTTAGCAAAATAATAAAGTGCAATAAAAATATGAATGAGAAAATAAAGGGCGAGATAAGAGGCGTTGCCAAGAGTGCCATCCACTCTCACACCTCCTTGATTGATACGAAGCACACCGGCAAGCTGAAACAAGCAGTAGAAAATCATTATCAAAGAAGCAATGAGAGAGGTATTCCACCACCATCTCCACTCCTTATCTTCAAATACAGAACCTATTACCAAAAATAGAGCGAGGAGGTGAAGCATGGTGATGTACCCTTCCATACGCTCAAAATTTGACCAGAAACTCTTAATTGGTTCGACTCCAAAGAGATCTGCAGCTCCAACTATAAATATAAATAGCGATACAGCGTAAAGTACTATAGAGCGTTTGGGTTTATATTTTGAATCTGTTAAAGCGAGAATGATCCACACGGCAAAAATAACCTCAACGATAATCCTAAAAGCAAAAGCCTTAGTGGTTATAAACGGAAAGAAAAATGGGCTAGAAACTAAGAAGGGTATAAACGGAATAGCAAAGAGACTGGCAAAAATTACCCTCTTAAGAATTTGTTTATTCATGACCACTATCGTACCACAGAGAGCGCTTTCCTACCCAACTTTCTAATTAGATTCCAAATATCCCAACCCAACCTACCAACCTTAACAATAAATTTATCTATAAACGATATTGGCGTATTGTATGTTTGAAGTCTAAAATTGAAATATCTATCCCAGTCAGTGGTAAACAGACGTGGAAGATTATACTTACGTACCGACCCTCTTACTTCTACAAGCCTTGATACATGATCTTCCTCATAATATTCTCCGCGCCACAAAGTTCCTCTAAATACATCTGGATCTAAAGATACATAGACATTTCTAAACATGTAATCAAAAATTTTTCTTGTTCCCAAGCTTACTCCATCTGGAGGATTCATAGGAAAATAATCGGAGTCCGAAACATTGATCTTGTCTTTATACTCTTTATAGGCATGCTTAAGCATCATCTCTCTATGAACAGAAGAAATAAATTCGAATCTGGCGTAAGAAAGTATCGCTTCACAAAACCTCTTCAAGGCTTGTAGATCAGCGATAAAGTATAGATCGTGAAGAAGAAAGGTTGTAGGATGAGCAATAGTCACACCAATAGCCATGGGGTTCGGATGATTCTCTACTTTGTCGTGATACGAATCAAGTAGAAGCTTCAAATCCAAATACTGGTCGGTTCTTATCTTTACAGCGACATCTATCTTACTCTTCTCAAGTTCTTTGAGTCCATTAAGAGTACTTAGAAACTGTCTAAACTTATTGTTATCCTTATAACTATTGGTCTGTTTTATTCCACCCGGATCCGGCACAGAAATTAGTTTCGCTCCCTTCCATCCATCAGTCGGTCTAACTTCTTTATCCCAAGTTGAGACGATGATCTCATCAAATAGACTGCCAAACTCATCGATAATCCTTTGAATATTTTGCCGACAGTCGTACTCTACAACCCCACCCTCTTTTATAAGAAGCCCGGGAGACTTGTGTAGATTGTTCCCCGCCCGACCAATAGATAGCAATGGCCCTTGTATAACTAATCCAATTTTTTTGTTCATCAAGATAAATACTCCCTAGTGGGACGAAAATTTTCGATGGGAGCTAGTGGAATATTTTTTACATCTACATCAGAAACTTTCTCAATATCCTTGTGTCTACTGAGTTCTGCCTCATACCAAGCAAGTTCTTTCTTCTCAATTTCCTTAGCAGAAGATGGAGAACCACATAATTGATTGATCGGAATCTTAAGTACTGGAAATTGTCTTTTGACTAGAAACGAAATACCCATTTGTCTAGCGCTATATCCTCCAAACAAATCAAAAACATCATAAGTGCCATCAAAATATTTAGTCCTCAAATCAAAAACAAATTCTCGACAACCATCTATCCTCTGTGTGTCATGAAAAACAACTATTCCAGTTGGACTAAGAAGTGGATAAACGGCTTTGAAATCATTTAGACAACCTTTGTAGGAATGGTCCCCATCAATAAAAGCAAGATCTACTCCTCCACCCACTTTCTCCTTAAGATATCTTGGAAAATTGGGATCAAAAGTGTTCTTCTGAAAAAGAGTGAAGTTATCAAATCCCGCCTTCTTAAGTCTGTTTGTGGTTACTTCATACCCACCACTTTTTTTAAATTGATTATACAAACCATGTACATCCCACATATCAAATCCAAACACATGTCCTCCATTTCTTTTTGCTACTTCGCACAGAGCTAGAGTTGTATCTCCCTTGTTTACACCAATCTCAACAATATTCTTAGCATTATTGATAAGAGCAAACTCAGCGATCAAACCAGCATAATCATTATGCCTCTCGGTAAGAGGTTTTATTTTCTTTTTATGATTGGTCCAGAATTTCATAAACATATAATCTC
>CAYGLE010000048.1:0-3930 GCA_964350995.1 uncultured Candidatus Saccharibacteria bacterium | reverse complement strand
TTGGTTAGCTAGATAATACCTTAGATAACCCTACTCGTAATTATATATAGATGAATTTCTAAAAAAAGCTTTAGAAAGTGGATAACTCAATAATTTTTAAAATATGAGATTCTAAAAGCTCAAATACAGAATCATTCAAGTATCCCGTCAATGTTCACGTCGTACAATATTTTCTCTTGCACAAGTTTATAACTCACAAGTTCATCCTTTTTGAACCAATGAGAGATCTCGAACTCGGCTTCCTCAACATTTCCAGAAGCATGAATCAAATTTCTCACCGCTCTACCATCAGCATCAGCCATGGCGTAAGAATCTAAGACATAATCGCCTCGAATAGTACCTACATCAGAGCTTAGAGGCTCTGTTTTACCCACCAATTTCCTCACAAGTTGTATGGCATGAGCACCTTCTAGCACCATGGCAACCACTGGACCGCTCGTCATGTAAACCTTAAGATGATTTCTGATCTTTTCATCTAACTTTGAGTAGTGCTTCTCCACATGATCCTCCGACACAGCAATAATCTTAAGTCCAACAAGCTTGAGCCCTACACGCTCAAAACGCTGGATCACCTCACCGACAAGCGACCTCTGCACACCATCTGGCTTTATAGCAACAAACGTCCTCTCTTTTTTTGGATGAATCATAGAGTGAGAATTATATTTCCTTTTTCAGTTATTGCAACTGTGTGCTCGAAGTGAGCGCTCCACGAGCCATCTTTGGTCTTGATAGTATATCCATCATCGGTATCTCTTATCTCCGGTCCACCAATATTAACCATTGGCTCTATAGCAATAACCATACCTGGTACGAGTTTATCCCCTTCTCCAGCACGACCAAAATTTGGCACGAAGGGTTCTTCGTGAATATCAAAACCCACACCATGGCCAGCCAGATCTTCTGCGATAGAGAAACTACTAGCTTCCACCACATCGCTTATAGCCTCACCAATATCTCCGATGTAACCTCCTGGCAAAGCTTTCTCTATACCAGCAAATAGCGCTTTCTTTGTGACATCCAAAAGTTTTCTTGATTCATCGTCTATTGCTCCCACAGGCACGGTGATAGCCGAGTCGGTGATGAGGCCCTTGTGAGTGAGAGAGAGATCTATAGAGACAATGTCTCCTTGATTAAAAATCTTCTCCTTCTCATTTGGGATACCGTGGACTATCTCATCATTTACCGATATACAAAGCGCTGCTGGAAAAGGTCTAATAGCTCCATGCGGAGTATAGTTTAGATGTGCAGGCTTATCTCCTCCCGACTTTATAAGACGCAAAGCTTCTTCTTCTAAAACAAGTGCCGACATCCCCGGAGTAATCATCTCGCTTAAAGCACGTAAAATCTCGGCGTGTCTCCTACCACCCTCATGCATTGTTTGTATTTGATCTTGGGATTTTACCTTTATATTCACTCTTTTTCGTACTTGGAAATTATTTCCTCATGAACCTTTTCTACACTCTGTTCGCCGTTAACCTCTATCACTCTAAAAAAAGGATTAGTTTTGAAGTATTCAATGGAAGGGATGACGTCTTTGTCGAACCAATCAAGCCTCTTATCTATCCTAGAGATATTCACATCATCCGATCGACCGCGTCTTAAGAGCTTTTCCTCACTCCACTTCCGGCTAACATTTATATAGATGACAGCCGGCTTCTCTCTCTGATAAAACCAGAGGGCTGTAGAGAGCATCTTGGCTTCTGATTGAGATCTCGCTACCCCATCAAAGACTAGATGCATATCCTCTTCCAAATGATTGATGAGGATCTCGCTCCACATAACCGTAGCTAAGAAATCTGGTTGTCTAGCATCTCTGTCGTAGATAACTTTGGATAATTTTGAGGAAAAACTCTTACCTCTGACAAATTCTCTGAACCTGTCTCCAGTTTCTATATAAAGAATTTTTCTCTTGCGGTGATCCTCCTTAACAATTCTTTCTTTCAAAAGATCAGCTTGAGTACCCTTACCGCACCCACTCCTACCGATAAATATAACTGTATGCAACATACATACAAATTATAACTTAAAGCGGTTGAATGTTAGTACTCCTGCACAGAAATCTGTGCATCAACCTTCTTAACCAAATCAATGACAACGGTGACCACAATGAGGAGCGCGGTACCTCCTATGGCCATAGATTGAAGGCCGGTAACAGTACGAAGGATAAGAGGCAAGACAGCAATAACGCTTAGGAAAAGTGCTCCGACCAATGTAAGTCTAGTCAAAATATTTGCAATATATTCGGCAGTAGGCTCTCCTGGGCGCACGCCAGAGACAAAGGCTCCGGACTTCTGTAAGTTCTCTGCCAACTTCTCTGGATCAAAGGTAACAGCAGTATAGAAGTAGGTGAAGAAGAAAACCAATAAGAAATACATAGAATCATAGAACCAAGGATTGTTGAGAATTGAGAGCAATAGATTCGTCACGCCAACGACCGATTCGTTGGTTGAACCAGATAAAAACTGAAGAACCATCTGAGGAAAAAGAAGGATGGATAGAGCAAAGATAATTGGGATAACCCCCGCCTGATTTACTCTAAGAGGAATATAACTCTTTACCCCTAGAGAAACCGCTCCTCCTCTCACCTGCTTAGCATAATTTACCGGTATAGGACGCTCTGCTTCAGATACGATGACCACACCCAAAATAAGGAGTATAGTGACAACAAGCATAGCAACATACATCGGTATTTGAGAAGGATCGAAGGTGAAGATGAGTTGACCCAAAGCAGAAGGAAGGGTTACAACAATACCAGCAAAGATGATAAGCGAGACTCCGTTACCAACCCCAAACTCCGAGATGAGTTCGCCAAGCCAGACCAAAAGCATAGAACCCGCGGTGATGACGATGATATCCAATACTAAAGTCTCGAAAGAAAGAGCTGGTAAGATCCCCTGCTTTTGAAATAGAGTAACGAAAGCATATCCTTGAAGAACTGAAAGTGGGACAGATAGAAGCCTCGAATATTGAGAAAATCTCTTCCTCCCCGCATCACCTTCCTCCTGATACATCTCCTTGAGTCTTGGGACCATGAGAGTAAGAAGTTGCATAATAATAGATGCGGTTATGTAAGGCCCCACACCCAACATGATTATAGAAAGCGAAGAGAGTCCACCACCAGAAAAGATGTTTAAGAGAGATAGAAATTGGTTGTCAGTAAAGAAGGAGGCTAAAGCTGATTGATCTATCCCTGGTATAGGCACCACCGCCAAAACTCTAGCGAGTATAAGCAGGAAGGCTGTGGCGAATATCCTGTTTCTCAACTTCTGGTCTTTGAAAACCAGACCCATCTTTTCTATAAAAGATTTAAACATTGTATTAGTTTGAAGCTGCTACCTTTTTAGACTTCTTGGAAGCAAGATGCTTCTTCAAAGCTTCCCCAACAAGTTTGGGTTGGAAAGATTTCAAAGAATTTTTTCCACGTCCACGAAGTTTAGGAAAACGTTTGATGAAGTCGCGGATCTCTGGTCGCTTCTTTCTACCAGCACGAGCGTTCTGACCCTTTGTACCACGGCCAGAAGTTTTGCCACGAGTACCACCACGTCCAACCTGAACGCTTTTCTTCCTCTTTGTTCTTGGTGCGAGATTGTGGAGTTGCATAAAATTATTTTCTATCCTTACTCTTAAGCTTTGTGTAAGAGAGCTTCCTCAAAGCTTCGATAGCTACGTAAGCATTGTTTATTGTATTCTTTGACCTAGAAAGGAGTTTGGAAGAAACTTCCTTAATACCAGCAAGCTCAAGCACCGAACGAACAGAAGATCCAGCAAGAATACCCTTACCAGGAGCTGGCATTATTTTGACGACCGAGCTTGCAAATTTAGCCTCAACCTCGTGAGGTATGGACATGTTCTTGGTGAGGTTTACAGTGATCATATTTTTCTTAGCATCACGGAAAGCCTTCTCTATAGCAAGAGGAGTGTCGGTTGACT
>CAYGLE010000047.1:0-3993 GCA_964350995.1 uncultured Candidatus Saccharibacteria bacterium | reverse complement strand
ATAAGCCATTCCTTATGCCTATCGAAGACATCTTCTCTATTGAAGGTCGCGGTACTGTGGTTACTGGTCGTATAGAAAGAGGTCAGGTTAAGGTTGGTGAAGATGTTGAAGTTGTGGGTCTCAGAGATACACAGAAAACAACTGTTACCGGTATTGAAATGTTCAACAAGCAACTTCAAGAAGGTATGGCAGGCGATAATGCCGGCATCCTTCTTCGTGGTGTGAAGAAAGAAGATCTTTCTCGTGGTCAGGTTATCGCTAAACCTGGGAGCGTGACCCCTCACACAGACTTTACTGCTGAGGTCTACATCTTGAAGAAAGAGGAGGGTGGTCGTCACACTCCATTCTTCACTGGTTATAAGCCTCAATTCTACGTTCGTACAACCGACGTGACAGGCGAGGTGACACTAAATCCTGGCGTTGAGATGATCATGCCTGGAGATACAGCGACCTTCAATGTTAAGCTTGTTGCTCCTGTCGCTTTGGAAGACCAAACTCGCTTCGCTATTCGCGAAGGAGGCAAGACCGTAGGTGCAGGTGTCGTAACAAAGATCATAAAATAGCTTTTAGTTTCTAAGCTAATTAGCTAATTAGCTGACAAGCTAAGAAGCTCGTAACATGGCCACAAAACCAACAAAGAAAATAAAAAAGGTTCCTGGTGCGGATACGATTTCCAAACTTCGTATTCGTGTCAGAGCCTATGAATCTAAGATCCTTGATGTTTCGGTCAAGCAGATAATAGACACAGCTCTCCGTTATGATGCGGAGATCCTAGGTCCGATACCATTGCCGACAGAGATAAAGAAATATACCGTCAACAGAGCCGCCTTCGTATACAAGAATGCCCGAGAACAATTCGAGATGCGAATACATAAGCGATTGATAGACATTATTAATCCTTCGGCCAAGGTGATAGAATCTCTGACCAACCTTTCGCTTTCAAGCGGAGTGAACATCGATGTAAAGATGATGTAAGAAAAACAAAACAATGAAAGCTATCTCAACCAAGAAGAAGAACATGACCCAAATATTCGACGAAAGTGGAAATGTTTTTCCTGTGACCATATTGGTTTCAGATAACGAGCTGGGTGAAGGTGTCCTTGTCGAAGGAGACACAGTTGTTGTTACTGGCACTTCAAAAGGAAAAGGTTTCCAAGGTGCGGTTAAGCTACATGGTTTTGCTGGGGGCCGACGTTCTCATGGACAAAAGCATTCAGAAAGAGAAGTGGGTTCTATTGGTGGGGGTGGACGTGCTGGAGGTCGTGTAGCTAAGGGCAAGAGGATGGCTGGTCGTATGGGAGGAGAGACCGTCTCTGTAAAGAATCTTAAGGTTATAAAGATCTTACCAGAATCAAAAGAAATCTTTGTGAGTGGGGCTGTCCCAGGAAGGAGAGGGAGTAAGGTGTTAATTAAAACAAGATAATGGAAGCAGTAGTATACAACTTGAGTGGTAAGTCGGCAGGGAAGGTCAAGCTTCCAGAGAATGTTTTTGGACTTTCTTGGAACGCCGATCTTGTGCATCAAGTTGCCACCTCTCTCGCTACTAATAAAAGAAAGCCTTATGCTCATACCAAAGATCGAGGTGAGGTAAGTGGAGGAGGCAAGAAACCCTGGCAACAAAAAGGTACTGGTCGCGCTAGACACGGGTCTATCCGCTCTCCGCTTTGGGTTGGAGGAGGTGTGACTCATGGTCCAAGAAACGAAAAGAATTTTGAAAGAAAAGTTTCAAAGAAGATGAGAGTCAAGGCTCTCTACACTATTCTTTCTAAGAAATACAAAGACGGGGAGGTGATGTTTGTTGACTCCTTGTCTTTCGATAAACCAAAGACTAAAGAGGCTCTCATTGCTTTGAAGAATCTTTCTGGTATAGAAGGTTTTGAAAGACTTTCAACAAAGAAAAAGAACGCTGCTTTGATCGCTATATCGGAGGAGAACAATAACACCAAGATGAGTATGAGGAATATCGGCAGTGTAGAGGTTATTGAATCAAGAAACTTAAATCCTTTAGCCCTTCTTGAGAAGAAGTTTGTGGTGATAGAGAATCCAGAAGAGTATCTAAAGAGGATCACAAACGAAAAGTAAAAACATGGCCCAAAAGACAAAAACAGAGAAAAAAACAACACTTAAGTCATCTCTCATCTCTCCTCGTATGACGGAGAAGGCGGTGCTTCTACAAGAGGCTAAAGGAGTCTACGTCTTTAACGTAGAGAAGGATGCTACTAAGAGGGGGATCTTCCTTTCTATCAAAGAAAAATACAAGGTTACCCCAAGGATGGTTAGGGTGGCATCTATACCCGCTAAGAAGAAAATATTTAGAGGTAAGTTGGGAGTGAGAGGTGGAGGTAAGAAGGCTTATGTGTATTTGAAAAAGGGTGATAAGATCGATGTCGCATAAATAAAATGAAGCGCTACAAGCCCACAACCAAATCTAGGAGGAATATGACGGGGATAAACTTCCGCACGCTTTTGACTTCTTCTAAACCGGTTAAATCTTTGGTTAAAGGATTCAAAAGAGGAGATGGTAGGAACAACACTGGTCGCATCACCACTCGTCACAAAGGAGGTGGACACAAGCGTCGTTACCGCGATATTGATTTTAAATTTGATAAGAAGAATGTGCCGTTTACTATAAAAACTATTGAGTACGATCCAAACCGATCTGGGTTTATTGGTCTCGTGGCTTACAAAGATGGAGAGAGACGTTACATCCTTCTTTCAAAAAACATGAGAGTTGGGGATACCTTCATTGTTTCTGAAAACGCTCCTCTAACTCCTGGTAATCGTTTGCCGTTAAAAAATATTCCAGTCGGTACGTTTGTATACAACGTAGAGGTGAAGCCTTTAGGTGGAGGAAAGATCGCTCGCTCTGGTGGAAGTTTTGTAGAGGTCTCTGCTAAAGATGGTGGGTACACAGATCTTAAGATGCCGTCTTCTGAAGTAAGAAAAGTTCTGGAAACTGCTTGGGCAACTATTGGCGAGGTCTCTAATGATGAAAACAGGCTTGTGAATCTTGGTAAGGCAGGGAGGAGTCGATGGCTCGGTATTCGTCCTACTGTTCGTGGTACGGCTATGAACCCAGTGGATCATCCATACGGAGGAGGTGAGGGTCGCCAAGGTCGTGGTAGGAGACGCGCTATATCTATCTATGGTAAGCCAACAGGCAAGGGTCAGAAGTCTCGTCGTGCTAAGAAATACTCCAACAAGTTTATCGTCCGTCGTCGAAAAGTTGGCAAGAAGTAAGTTTTCTGGTAAGGTGGTCTCCAATAAGGTCAAAGACAAGGGGCAGGTTAAAGCTAGTTAGCTTCTGAGCTATTTAGTTTCCAGAAGTCCTCTCGAGATGCAAAACTCTCAGGCCTTAAGGTCGATTCATTAGAAAAGCTAACAAGCTAAGAAGCTGAAAAGCTGATTAGCTATTCAAATGGCAATTAGTAAACAAAAGAAAGGAGAGATAATAGACAAACTAAGCAAAGCTCTAAAGGATGCAAAAACTCTTGTTTTTGTGAACTTTCATGGACTCAAAGTTTCTGACACCACCAATCTTAGGCGCGAGCTTAAGAAGGAAGGTGTAAGTTACCAAGTAGCCAAGA
Source organism: uncultured Candidatus Saccharibacteria bacterium (assembly GCA_964350995.1). Lineage (GTDB taxonomy): Bacteria > Patescibacteriota > Minisyncoccia > Phycocordibacterales > Zambryskibacteraceae > JAIFWN01. The sequence goes on along the minus strand of CAYGLE010000047.1, from coordinate 406 downwards.
AGACTCTTACCAAAAGAGTTCTTGACGCGAAGAAGTTCGAAGGTGTGCAACCAGAACTCCCTGGTGAGCTAGCTATCGCTTGGGGGGAAGACCAAACAGCTCCTGCAAGAGGAATACAAAATTTTGCCAAAAAGTTCCCAGAAGCTATCAAAATTCTTGGGGGAATCTTTGAAGGTAAGTACATAGGGAGGAATGAGATGCTAGAAATTGCTTCTATCCCTTCTGTCGATGTGCTTCGTGGTAAGTTTGTAAACATTATTAATTCACCAATCCAGCGCTTTGCTATAGCTCTTGGAGAGGTGTCTAAGAAGAAAAACTCATAAACATGACACAAGAACAAATCATTGAAGCAGTAGAAAAATTGTCAGTACTTGAGCTCAACGCTCTTGTAAAGGCAATCGAGGAG
>CAYGLE010000046.1:0-4150 GCA_964350995.1 uncultured Candidatus Saccharibacteria bacterium | reverse complement strand
TAATTATAGGGTTTGTTATACTTCTATCATGCAATCTCACTACACTCTCGAAGAAATAAAAGAAAAAGTTCAACAACTTCTCGGTAAAGAAATCACTCAGTTTTCTCTATTTGGAAAAGGAGCTGTTAATAATGCATATTTAGCTCAAACTGCCGATGGAGAAAAATATATTGTTAAACAAGAAAAAGAAATAAAAGAATTTCAACCTCAAAATACATTATTAGTGGAAGGACATGTTACGCAAGAGTTAGACAAAGCCGAGCCCAATATTTCTGTACCCAAAGTAGCTTTCATTTCAAAAGATCCAATAATGTACGGGTATCAATATATTGAAGGTGATCTTATGATATCTGTATGGGACTCCCTCACTGAAGAAGAAAAAATAAATATTTGCCGTACTCTCGGAATCTTTCATGCAGAACTTGGTAAAAAAATAAGTAAAGAATCTGCATCTAAAATGGGTGTAGCAATTAATAATTCAATCGGCCTTCATCCAGAAACGTTAGAAGAGTATAACTCGATACTTAAAAGTTATGACGTTCCAGATGAATGGAAATCGTTAGCACAACAGACAAATGATAGATTAAACACAACTTTAGGCAAAACAGTTTTCCAGTTCATTCATAATGATTCCCACCACGAGAATATTATTATCCAAGACAAAAAGATTGTAGGAATTATAGATTTCGGGAATACTGAATATGGAGAAATAGCAAAAGAATTTTCTCGCTATATTCGAGATTATCCTGATTATTTTAAATATATTGTTTCTGCCTATGAAGAAGCTTCTGGAAATATTCTTTCTTACGAACGACTGGTTAGTAATGCATTTCTATCTGGTTTGATAGATATTGTGGAAAATTATAGAAAGGGAGGAGATGCTAGGGAGAAAGCCGAGAAAGCTATTGGGGTATATCGAAAATTACTTGGTTAGATAAAATAACCTTATTTTAAGGCATATTTCTGATCCTTTACAAACCCTAAAAATCATTGACAAATAATATTGGCGGGTGTATAATATAGAAGGAAAAAATGGCAACTGTGCCTTAAACAGTAGACTGCGGTGCGTTCCAGAGATGGAGTGTGTCACAGGAGGTAAATTGAAATGTCAGCATCAGATTTCGCAAGAGACTTAGGTCTTGTTCACGAAGCAGTCGTCACTGGCCGAAAGGTCAATGCAGGACGTCGTTTTTGGGCAAGCTTGGCACACTCACAAGAAGCTTTCGCACTTATCAAGCCGCTTGTCCAACATGTGGCGGCGATCGAGAAGTTCAAAATAGACATTACCGTTATGCCGACAGCGGGGGAAGTTGGGAACTTCTGCAAATGGCTCGGTAAAGACTGCTTCAACTGTCTCAACGAGCATGATGTCGTAAAGCTCAAACTGATTGAGTCAGTCCTCTCTTGGCCCGAAGAACAATCAAAAAGAGATGAGCTGATGAGATTGGCTCATGTGGCAATGCCGATTCAGATCAGAAATCGTATCAGGTCGCTCGGCATTCACTCCGCTGAAATCGTCGCTGTTGCTGTACACCCACACTCTGTTAACTGGGAAAGTGGTTTCTGGCTCAACGATGACGAATCACTCGGCTTCGATGAAGATCAATGTGTTGAGGGAGCGATCCTCATCAAAGCGGTAGTCAAAGTCTTCGATCAACGTAAGTTCATTATGCAGATGCGGGATCTGCATGAGATTGAAAAGTTGTAACTTTTCTTTGCAGTTTTCGGGCGAGGTCAATATGACTCGCCCTTCCATCAAAACATTTTTAATTAAGAATAGTTTGATGGGAGAAATCCCTGTAGTTAAATCTGTTCTTTAAGGAGAAAAATATGAGTCTTCGAATGTTGGCTGCTTTAGCTGGTATTTTCTTCGGAATCTGGCCCCTCTTTATGAACAAGAGCGGCCTGTCTGGAAATGTTTCCTCTGCAGTCTTCAGTCTGGGAACACTCGTTGTTCTCATTCCGATTGCGATTGGAAGCAATGGCTTCAATCTACCCCAAGCGAATTGGACAATGGTCGCTCTCGCTTGTGGCACAGCCGCACTCGGTCTGCTTTCCTTCAATGGAATGTTAGCTGGTGCGAGTGCAAAAGAAGTTGGAACTCTCTTTGTCATCATGATCTTGGTACAAACGGCTACACCGTCTCTGTACTCCGTTGTGATGAACGGGGGGATCACACTCTCAAAACTTGCTGGATTCGTTCTGGCGATTGTCGCGGGAATACTTTTGACCCGATAAGGAGAAACTAGATGCAACTTTTTGACATGCTGTGGATGTGGTTCACTTCTTACCGCTGGTTTCGGAGAATGTGGGGAGGAATCTGGTACAGATACTGTCCCCACTACACCGGATGGTACCGCATCACTTGGGATCTTGATAACATCTTGACACCCAAGACTTACGAAGCCGAGAACGATTGGATTGTGTATTTCGATCCAAAAGCCAAACAGTCTTATGTATTTGAGTACTATGGATCAGAAAAATCCAAAGCTCAAGTATATAAGGCAGAGTTTGACCAGGTTAAAACTAAACGTGAGGCAGAGAGACAGAAATATCTTGATGCGATTTGGAATGAATCTGAAAGACAAAGAGCTAATCCTGAATCCTGGGCTACTTCCAATATGGAACAAGGCACCCGTCCGTCAATGGTCGGCATTCGACCAATTAAGGATTGAGATCCCTACATCACAAACAATCTCGAAACCCTGCTACGCAGGTGTCCAGATAAAACATCATCTGGACTTCCACCAGAGAAAATTTGAAAAAAGTTTTCTGCGGTGGGAGTAAAAACCCAGAAGTTAGATCTGTTCTTTAAGGAGAAAACGATGTCAGAAAAAAGACCACTTTGGGAATGCTACAGTCCAAAAGCAATCATGCTTGGAGCCAAGGAGTTTGGTTGCTCGGATTTATCAGCAGTTATTATTCAGACCTACTGCGACTTGTCTACCGAGTTCTGCCCAGCAAACTGGGAACAGGTGGCTGAAAAGCTTGATCTGCCAAAAAACAGGAGCACCCAAACCAAAATCACCGGAACTCTGGGACTAGCCGCACAAGCCTATCGGGATTTGTGTAGCCAGCCTGAGCCGTACATTGTTCAGAAACCTGACGAACAGGTCTGAACAATCATAAGGAGATATCCATATTTTTATGGGCGAAGTCTGTACGATTCGCCCTCCCATCAAAATATTTTTATAAAAGAATATTTTGATGGGAGCAAGAGTTCCCTGTGTTCTTTGGAAAGGAGAGGAATGTGAAAATAATGACTTACTTGCTACATTTGGCCACTCTAATTCTTGGGTTGGTCCTCGCTGTTGTTAGTCTGTGCAGTATAGCCTTGTCATTGTGGTCGATGGTTGCTCTTGGACCATCACCACTTGGCACACTGATTTTCGTTCTAGGTCTGGCATTACCATATGGGATAATTGAATGGTGTATGTTTCCACTTATGTCGCTCGCTGACCGACAAGCGAAAAAATTGGGGTTGCCCTGATTTAGGAGAAGAATGAGATGAAAGCAATTAAATATCCAGCCGACCCAAGGCCTTGGGTGAAATACATTGCGAATTGCAGATCTGATTTATTCTGTTGTAGCGCCCAAAACTACATCGTGGTAGCACAATCAGAAGAAGGGGCTCTCGACATTGCTCGAGGAATACACAGATGGTTAACGGGATCTATGTTCTGCATCAATGATAAGATCCAACTGAGAAAAATCTCTGACCTGACTCCGGAGGAGTGGCAAGAGGTCTACGACTACGAGAAACTTCACCTTTTTGACAACTCGAGTTATTGGTTTAGAGACAATCATATCTCATGGCCAGAGCACGTCAAGAAATAACCCGCCCCACGATGACAGACAAGATCTGTCATCGTAGGAGACGGGTTTTGTTTTGTAAAAATTTCAAAAATTTTCCTCGCCCCCCCCCACCAACTCATCCATTTTAATAACCCCGCGCTAAAGAAAAGATGAGAAGTATTTTTGGTGGGAGGCGAGGGCAGAGCCAAGAGAAGCGAGGCAAGCAGAATTCTCTTTCAGAGTTAAGTGGCGCTCCAATGCGTACGAGAATATCTGCATTACAGCGCGCGCGGAGCGTGCACTTTTCGTTCGTTACAAATTTTTGCTAAAATGGGTTCTAGCTTTGTTTAAAAGG
>CAYGLE010000045.1:0-4346 GCA_964350995.1 uncultured Candidatus Saccharibacteria bacterium | reverse complement strand
AAACGATGCAGGGGTACCTGGTTCTTGGATCTTCTCTCCCTTAACAATAGAGTCAAAAGCTTGAGATCTGCCTTGGATATCATCCGACTTAATAGTTAGCATCTCACGAAGACAGTGTCCTGCACCGTGACCGAGAAGCGCCCACACTTCCATCTCTCCAAATCTCTGACCTCCGTTTTGAGCTTTTCCTCCAAGAGGTTGTTGGGTGATAAGAGAGTAAGGGCCGATAGATCGCATGTGGATCTTATCTTCCACCATGTGATGAAGCTTCAATATATACATGTACCCAACTGCAATCTCCTGATCAAACGGTTGACCTGTTCGACCGTCAAAGAGTTTCATCTTTCCATTTCCCTGGAAACCAGCCTTCTTAAGCTCATCTTTAATTTCACTCTCTTCTGCTCCAGCAAAAGGAGGAACAATAGCTTGGTAGTTAAGGGTATTGGCCGCAAGACCAAGATGAAGTTCGAGTATCTGACCCAAGTTCATACGAGAAGGAACTCCAAGGGGGGTTAAGATTATGTCTATTGGAGTACCGTCTGCCATATAAGGCATGTCTTCAACAGGAAGAATTCTTGAGATAACCCCCTTGTTTCCGTGTCTACCAGCAAGCTTGTCACCCACAGAAACATTTCTCAATTGAGCAACTTGGATATGTATTTGCTTCAATATCCCACTATCAAGCTTGTCTCCTCTTTCACGAGAGAAAACTTGTACGCTTATAACTCGTCCACGCTTGCCACCTTCCATACGCTTAGAAGTATCTTTTACATCTCTAGCCTTTTCTCCAAAGAGAGATCTCAAAAGTCTTTCCTCCGGGGTAAGTTGGCTCTCTCCTTTAGGAGTAATCTTTCCAACCAAGATATCCCCCGGACGAACCTCTGCACCAACACGAATGATACCGTCTTCTGCAAGGTTTTTAAGTTTTGACTCACCAACATTGGGAATGTCGCAGGTGGTTATCTCCGGTCCTAGTTTGGTATCTCTAACACTAACTACAAAGTCTTCAATATGAATCGAGGTAAACTTAGATTCCTTCACCAATTTTTCAGAGACGATGATAGCGTCTTCATAGTTTGCTCCACTCCAAGACATGAAAGCTACTAAAATATTTTGACCCAATGCCATTTGACCATTTTCTGAAGAAGAAGTGTCGGCAAGAACATCTCCTTTCTTAACTTTTTGCCCTATCTCAACCGAAGGCCTCTGGTGAAAAGCAGTAAAACCATTGGTCATAGAGAAATTCACAAGTTTAAACTCATGATCTTCCCCCTTATTATCCGTAAGAATTATCATTTTCCCATCAACGTAAGAGATTGTTCCGGCACAAGGAGCGACAACTAGTCGCCCTGTATCTCGAACAGCCTTCTCCTCAATACCAGTAGCAACCAAAGGAGCTTCAGGGATGATACATGGGGTAGCTTGCTTCTGCATATTCGAGCCCATGAGTGCGCGGTTCGCATCATTATGGTTCAAAAACGGAATCATCGAGGTAGCGATAGAAAAAGCCTGGTTGGTGGCAATGTCTATATAATCAACCTGATTCTTCTTTACTGTGTGAGGCTCACCTTTATGTCTAACATCCACAATTTCTGGGACAATCTCTCCGTCCTTCACAGGTATTGCAGCGTGAGCAATGTTGTATTGTTCTTCTTCAAGCGCATTCAAGAACTTGATTTCAGTTGTAATTTTTCCATCCTTAACTATCGCATAAGGAGTTTCGATCATACCAAAATCATTTACACGTGCGTAAGAAGAAAGTCTCAAGATAAGACCAATGTTTGGTCCTTCTGGGGTATGTATTGGACAAAGTCGTCCATAGTGAGAAGGGTGCACATCACGGACTTCGTAACCAGCGCGAGCACGATTAAGTCCTCCAGGACCAAGAGCCGAGAGAGTTCTTAGGTGTTCGGCTTCGGTTAAAGCATTCTCCTGTTGCATAAACTGAGAAAGTTGGTTTGTGGTAAAGAACTCTTTCATTCTTGCTTGAAGAGGTTTAGGAGAGATGAATTGGACAGGCAGGGTTACATCGGTGTCTATGGTAGACATCCTGTTTTGAATATTTCTCTTTATCTGCGCCATACCAACTCTAATCTTTTGCTGGAATAGCTCTCCTACATATCTGACACGTCGGCTTCCAAGATGATCAATATCGTCTGCTGTAGAATTGGGAGTGGTATTGAGTTTGATTATATGGGAGATGATGATAACAATGTCGTTCAACGAAAGAGTGCGTCTATCCATCTCCTTATCAGTTTCTTTGAGTTCAAAGCGATTGTTGAAACGGAACCTTCCCACTCTAGAGAGATCGTATCTTTCTGTATCAAAGATAGATTTTACAAACTCTTTAGCATTATCTGCAGAAGCGAGATCTCCATCCCTTAAGCGCTTGTGTATCTCGATAGCCGCTTCATCTGGGGTGGTGGTGTGATCTTTAACCAAGGTGCTATCTATATATGCTTTAGCATTAGCCTCTCCTTTAAAGAGATCCTTAATCTTCTCATTTGTACTAGTACCAAAAGCTCTAAGTAGTGTCGTGACAGGGAACTTTCTTTTTCTATCAATGCGAACATTGATGACTCCATCAGCGTCAGTCTCAAATTCTATCCAAGCTCCACGAGAAGGTATGACCTTAGCTCCGAAAGTTTTCTTCCCTTTAACTTCGGCAGATGTGAAGAAGACTCCGAAGGACCTAGCAAGTTGTGGTACCACAACTCTCTCAATACCAGAAATTATGAAGGTTCCGTGATCTGTCATCAAAGGGAAATCCGCCATAAAAATTTCCTGCTCCTTCTCCGTTTTTTGAATGAAGTTCTTTAAGCGAATACGTACGCGTAGAGGAGCCTCGTAAGAAACCTTCTTCTCCTTAGCCTCGTACTCCGTAAGCTTTGGTCTGTCTAACTCAAAACCAACGAAATCCAATTGAAACTTTCGTTCAGAGAAATCTTTTATAGATGAAAACTCTTGGAAAACTTCCTTGAGTCCCGTCTCTATAAGCCACTTAAAGCTCTCTACTTGCGAGACCACGAGGTCTGGCATATCTGTGAGAGGCTCCCGAAAACGCCCGAAGAATTTCTTCGGTTTTACCGAGGATTTTGTTGACATTATTTAAAATAAAAAACCAAGCACCTTGTAAGTTTCTCCCGAGAACTTACTCCGCGGACATTACTCAATCGAGTCGAAGTTAAGAACATCTTAATCGATTCTTCATTTATTGTCAACCTTCAAATAAAAAAGGTCGCCTCAACGACGACCCCCTTTCTGGTACAGAGCTACTTCGGATTCATCGATCTCCCAGAAAACTATACACTGATCATTCGAATCCTCCGAATTAACACAACTATCACAATCACAATCTTTATCATTCTCCCAAGCGAAAAGCTTGCCTTCGGGAGTCCGGAAAACGTGAGGACCATGACCGTGAACATCAGAAAGAATGCATTCTGCCAAATACCCACTACGAACTATACTCAGATGATGGCCCACTGCATCTTCTTGTCGTGGCATGATAATTCCACAGAGAGACAAAGTTCCTCCTTTCTAGAAACAGTCTACTGATCACTATATACCCAACAAAGAGAAGATGAAAGCAGAGAAAACTAGAGTCGCAAGGATGTGTAGAGAGTTAAGCCAAAAGAGGCTCCAAGACTTACCATCCCAAAGCACGGTGTTGAGGAATATAGGCGCAGAAAACCCAAGCCAAATAAGTATTGCGAGACAAAGTGCCTCAAATAAACCAATAATAAAGGTTGCTTCCGCAAGGGTAAAAAATACAAAAGCCGTAACAAAACAAGAAATTAAAGAAAGAAGCATCGGCTTCACCATACCCTTCTTTTTACCCTCTTCCATTTGCTCAAGACTGAAATTCATGAGCTTCATCCAAGTCTTACCAAAAATTGGACCAAACCATAAAAATCCGATAGCAAAACTACCCACCGCAGACAACAAGACTCCTGTGTAATTTATTGTGTATACCATTCTTATATTATACTCCCCTCTTCTTAGTCTTCCACTCTTCTATCTTCTTATGGTTTCCAGATAAAAGAACTTTGGGGACCTTATAAGTCTTGCCTTTATATCTGAAACTTTCTGGTCGAGTATAGACCTCGCTTGAGGCGACACGCGATTCCTCAAGAGAGTCTATGTTGCCCAAAACTCCTCCAACCTGCCTCGCCACAACATCTATAATGACTTGAGCAGGAAGCTCGCCTCCCGTTAGTACAAATGGACCGATAGACACATCTTCTGTTTTAAAAACCTTCTTCACTCTTACATCTATACCCTCATATCTACCCGAGACGATTATTATATCTTTATATTTTTTAGATAAAGTTTTTGCATAAGAG
>CAYGLE010000044.1:0-4476 GCA_964350995.1 uncultured Candidatus Saccharibacteria bacterium | reverse complement strand
GTTTTTGCATAAGAGTTGGTAAAGAGTTTGCCAGATGGAGAGAGAAAAATTATTTTATATTTTTTATCCTTTATTTTTTGTAAAGCAGAAGCCATTGCCTTTATGACAGGCTCGGCTTGTATGACCATCCCTGGCCCTCCCCCAAATGGGGGCTTGTCTATTCTTTTGAACTCATTGTCAGCAAAGTCACGAGGATTGTAAAAACTGACTTTGATTTTCTTATCTTCTAAAGCCCGCTTCAAAATAGACTCTCCTAAATATGAGTCAAAAGCGTGAGGAAAAAGGGTGATTATATGGAAATGCATTGAAATTCTTAAAAGCTACTCAAGATTCAAGTCTTCCATTGCCTCATCTATAGTCTTTGAAGCTCTTGGTATTGCCTCTTCTCTTGGAGGATAATTTCTTCCTCCAGCTGGTTCATTGATCTTGAGATTTACCCTAGCATTGTTTTTCATCCCAACCACTCTTAGTAAAATCCTTATGGCTTTTGCAGTATTACCTTGTCGACCTATAACCTTCCCCATATCGTCTGGATGGACATCTAAGGTCATGAGCACTCCCATTTCATCCACCGTCCTTTTGATCTTCACATCATCCGGATGATCAACTAAAGCTTTTATTAAAAATTCAAGAAACTGTATATCATCTAGCATATTCTTTCTGAATTAACAGGAATAACAGGTTTAGGCTACATTAGCCTCTTTTGATTCTACCACAGGTTCTGGAGCGACATTTTCAACCGAAGACTCTTCGGTTGTCTCAGCTGAAGGGACTTCTTTGACGGCTTCTGTTTCTTTGACTACTAGGGTCTTTTTCGGTAAAACATTCTTCTTTTTAGCGTTGATAATATTATGAGTCACAAATAGGTTATGTACTGTTCCTGTTGGCTCTGCACCAAGATCTAGCCAGTACCTTATCCTGTCAGTTTTAAGCAAATCAACGGTTTTCCTTGGGTCATAAGAACCAAGAACTTCCTTGAAACGACCTGACTTGGTGGAGTTCTTGGAGTCGGTCAAAACAACACGAAAAGACGTTTCGTGTTTTCTACCCACTCTCTGTAACCTGATTTTTAGCATTCGGACAGAGTACCAAAAAAGTTTGAGAAGGTCAATCTCTCTGGTATAGTACGAAGAATGAAAAAAGGAAAGGTTCTTCAGGGAATAATAAAGGTTACTGGCAAGGGATTCGGCTACTTCTCTCAAGAAGACCAGGAGTCAGATCTAGAAATTCAGCCTGAATACATAAACAGAGCTCTAAATGGTGATGTGGTGATGGTGGAGATTTTAAATAAAGAGCTTTTTGGAAGAAAACAAGGAAAAGTTGTTGAGATAATCAACAGGAAGAAGACCTATTTTGTAGGTACTTTCGAAGAGGCTGTTGGACCGGTAAATGGAGGGTTTGTCATCCCAGACGATAAAAGGATGTACAGAGATATCTTGATACCTAAAGACGCGGTAATGGGAGCAAAAAACGGCGACAAAGTCTTCTCTGAGATAGTTGAATGGCAAGACGGTCTTAAAAGTCCAAGAGGTAGAATAACAAAAATTATCGGTAAATCCGGAGAGCATAACGCCGAGATGGAGGCGATCGTCTACGAATCAGGATTTGAAATAAATTTCCCAGAAGATGTGGAGAGAGAAGCAAAGGGGTGGAAAGAGAAGTGGGAAAAAGAAGATCACTTGTTTGAAAGAAAAGATTTCAGAGATGTTACTACCTTTACTATAGACCCAGCCGATGCAAAGGATTTTGATGATGCCATCTCTATAAGAAAAACTGGGGACGATGAATATGAAATAGGGGTTCATATAGCCGATGTATCTCACTTTGTCGAACCAAAGACTGCTTTAGACGATGAAGCAATCAAACGTGGTACTTCTATATATCTTGTAGACAGGACGATACCCATGCTACCTGAAGTATTGAGTAACGACCTATGCTCTCTCAACCCCAACGAAGATAAATACGCCTTCTCGGCTGTTTTTTTGATAAATATGAAAGGTTTGATAAAGAGTCGATGGTTTGGCAAAACCCTCATCAACTCAGACAAACGCTTTACTTACGAGGAGGCTCAAGAAATACTCGATAAAAAAGAAGGATTGTTCTTCGAAGAATTAAACACTCTAAACAAGATTGCTTACAAATTGAGAGAAGAAAAATTTAAAAAAGGAGCCATAGAATTTGAAACCGAAGAAGTAAAGTTTGAGTTAGATGACAAGGGTAAACCAATCAAAGTTTATAAAAAAGTACGCAAAGACACACACAAGCTGGTAGAAGACTTCATGCTTTTGGCCAATAGAGAGGTGGCCACACACATGTACGAGTTTGGAAAGAAAAATAATAAAGCGGCTTTTGTCTATAGAATCCACGATGTACCCGATAGAGAGAAAATTATAAACTTAGCAACCTTCGTTAAGGCTCTTGGTTTTGAATTAAAAAATAAAGATGGAGAAACGACAGCAGAAGATATAAAAAAAATGCTCCAGTCTATTGCTAAATCCCCAGCCGAAACCCTAATCAAGACCGCCACCATAAGAAGCATGTCTAAAGCTATTTACTCAACTTCAAACATAGGACACTTCGGTTTGGCTTTTGATTACTACACTCACTTCACCTCTCCTATCAGAAGATACCCAGACCTTATGGTGCATAGATTGATATACAGATACATAAAAAATGGAAAAATTGAACAAGATGAGATCGCTAAATACCAAAGACTTTCCGACGCATCAAGCGAAAGAGAGTTAGAAGCTGCCGAGGCTGAAAGATCTTCTATAAAGTATAAGCAGGTTGAATATATGTCAGAAAAAATAGGGCAAGAGTTTGATGGTATCGTCTCCGGAGTATCTGAATGGGGTGTATACGTGGAAGAAGCTGAGACAAAAGCCGATGGTATGGTGAGGCTTAAAGATATGACAGATGATCTATATGAATTAGACGAGAAAACATACTCAATAGTGGGGAAAAGAACTGGTAAAAAATACTCCTTGGGAGATAAGGTTAGAGTGAAATTGATAGACGCTCTCCTTGATAAAAAAATCTTAAACTTCCAATTCGTTTGACGAGATTTGAGTAAAATGCTTTTATAATCAAAGATCTCTTTAAAAGGAGGAATTTGTGAAGCGTTTTCTCATGTTTTCGGTCAGACCAAGATGTCTTTCCACTAGTGAAGTTGCAACCGACGGAGAGACCTTGAGCGACGGTAGGATCCACATAACACTCAAGGTGGATGGAAGTGGGTGGTACTTCGAGGGAGAAGGTAGTCTCCATCCTTTTGGTAAGTACTACAAATCAGAAAAGGGAGAGGTGGTGGCCATCGCCCCTGGACAGACCTATGATGTTCCAGAAGATTTACGAAGGAGGTTGCACAGAGAAGGAGTCGACCTTATACCCCAAAAACCTCTGAGCGAATCCAACCACTCCTAACCAGGAGTGGTTTTTTTATAAAAAATTATTTTGCCACCTCGACCGCTTCGTCGAAAGAAATAGAGAGGAGTCTAGAAACTCCTGTAGAACCCATCGTCACTCCATAGATTACTCCAGCGCGCGACATAGTCTCTCTATTGTGAGTAATGAGAATAAGTTGAGATCGCTTAGAAAGAACTTCAACAATATCCCCATATTTTTTGGAATTCGCTTCATCCAAGGCTGCATCTGTTTCGTCGAGGATAATAAAAGGTGGTGGATTAACCATAGAAATCGCAAAAAGAAGAGCAATGGAGGTAAGCGCTCTCTCACCACCAGAGAGCATCATGAGTCCTTTGATTTTTTTCCTAGGAAGACTCACACTTATATCCATCCCCTCTTCTACAATCTCTTGAGAATCTGTTTCTAAAGAATCCCCTTCTTCCTCTAGAGTAATATCAGTCTTTATCTTTTTTATTTTAGTAAGTTTGAGCTCGGCGTCTCCTCCATCAAACATCATATTGAAAAGTTTACCAAACTCTTTATTGATCTTCACAACTCCTTGCTCAAATTCTTCTGCTAACCTCATCTCAAGATCCTTGATCAAGTTCTTAAGCGACTCTGCCGATTTGTCCAAATCAGCAAGCTCTCTTTCTAGAAATTGGTCCCTCTCGCTTAGATCTCTATACTCTTTCATAATATCTTGAGCTCCAGATATGCCGTATTCTTCTAAACGAATTTTCAGTTTTTCAATATTTCTTTTCCTTTCTTCTTGAATTTTTCGCTCTTCTCCTTCATACAAAACCTCAACTATAGGCAAAACTTCTGTCCCCAACATATGACCAAGTTCCGTCAAATTTTTCTTAAATTCTTCTTCCTCGTTGGATAGATTATCTTTCCTTAGTTTTAAGATATTTTTCTTGCCAATAAGTTCGTTCTCTTCAGACATTATCCTAAACACCACTCTTTCTGCGTCTCTTGAATCATCTTTGTCCTTCTCTATCTCCTTCTTGAGAATTTCATATTTTTCTTTCAGCTTCTCTTCTTTTCCTTCAATCTGTTTTATATCTTTAT
>CAYGLE010000043.1:0-4491 GCA_964350995.1 uncultured Candidatus Saccharibacteria bacterium | reverse complement strand
GGCTAGCTATCCAATTGAGTAGCTCCCCAAAACTCTGCAGAGACTCTGGGTTTGGATGCCCTTCATCTCGTGCCATCTTGACCAGACCCTTTCTCTCACCAACGAATCCTGCTCCCATCTTGCCTCCTTTTATGAGAAGAACGATTGTCCGTGTGTATGATGTAGAAAACGCACTAGGTTGTCAAACGATGAGGTTGAGATTACTAAGGGGAGGGATTGACGTGAACTGATATAATATCGTGATGATAAATATATCTGATTTCCAAAAACTTGATATAAGAATAGGGAGGATTAAATCTATAGATAGGATACCTAATGCCGATAAACTTCTTAAAATAATTTTTGATATCGGAGGAGAAGAAAGACAAATTCTTTCTGGTATTGCTGAATTTTATCCAGAACCATCACTACTCATTGGTAAAGAAGTGCCTGTGATAGTGAATCTTGAACCAAGGAAAATGAGGGGAGAGGAGAGTCATGGCATGATGCTTACTGCTGATGCAAATGGTCGCCCCATTCTTCTCCATCCAGAATCCGAAGTCCCACCAGGTAGTTTGGTGAAATAAAATAATCTGATGAAAAGACTTTTTTATTGAATTATTGAGGAGGACTTTTGATTTCCAAGAACTTGATTCTAGACCCATACACACATGATATTAAGTACAGAACCGCCACTTATTGGGGGTTTTTAACATGTGAACAACATCTATTTTCTAGTTCTTAAAGAGTTATACTGAACTTATGCCACCTAGTACAAAAGAATTAAGTAAATCGGTGTATATCATATCAATAATAGTTATTATTCTAGGAGTCCTCTTCGCTTATCTCGCATTCCGAGGCGATAAGACAATCCCTCCCCAAGTCACGGAAGAAGCTTCAAGAGAGAGCCTCTTTAGCCAAGAAGTCTCAAATCCACTTGAGGGTAGTTCTAACCCCTATGAGAACATTAAGACTAACCCATTCGAGTAATATGACTAAAAAAATTCTATTCATATTCATCGCAACTCTAACTCTAACTATTACACCGAAGATATCGGCTCAAGAGCTTGAAGCAGGATTTGTCGGCCCGGGTGGGTGTGCCTCAAAGGAAGAGTGTCGCGCTTATTGCGACGAAGATGTAAACAAAGAAGAATGTTTAACTTTTGCTGTTGAGAAAGGTATGATGACCCAAGAAGAAGTTGATAAGGCTCGTAAATTCTTAAATCAAACCGGTCCAGGTGGATGTCGAGGAGATGAGTGTAGAGATTATTGTGAAGATCCAGCTAATACGGAAGAGTGCATCAAATTTGCGGAGCAGAATGGTTTGATCAAACCAGGCGAAGGAGCAAGATTCAGGAAGATGAGAGAAATCGAACAGCGAGGCGGTCCTGGTGGTTGTAAGGGCGATGCTTGTCGGCAATATTGTGAAGATGAGTCTCATAGAAATGAATGTCTCACCTTTGCCAAAGAGCACGAATTATTGAGCCAGGAACAACTCGATGGCATAGAGACGGGCCGGAAGATCGAGCAAGCTATCAAAGAGTCTGGTGGGCCGGGCGGCTGCAAGAATGAGAAAGAGTGTCACCAATACTGCTCCGACTCGTCGCGTATAGAAGAATGCGTAGCTTTTGGAGCGCAACATACCGGCAAGCCTGCGGATGAAATTCGCAGAATGCTTCAGGAGTTTAACGAAAATGGAGGCCGGCATCGTAATGGCCCAGGTGATTTTGAGGAAAACCGAGGGGATTTCGAAACTAGACGGCATGAGTTCGAGAAGCAATTTAGGGAAAGTGGGGAGATGAGAGAGCAAATGATGAGAGAAGGCTTTCGAGACGCACCTGAGGGAAGAGATGAATCAGAGTCGTTTGAAGGAGCTGGGTCAAGTTTTATTGGCCCCGGTGGCTGTAATTCTCCAGAGTCCTGTAGAGCCTACTGTATGAGTAATCCTCAAGCTTGCGTTTACCGACCTAGGTCGACTGAAGCGGGGGGACTACCGTCTATGCCGTTGGAAAGTTTTCAAGGAATGCCTAGCCAGTATGAGGGAATGCACGAAATGATGACGCCTCCGCCAGACGACTTCACTTCACAACCTACTAGCTATAACTATTCACGCTCGTTTTTGGCTAATGTTTGGGCTGCTTTCATGGCTCCATTTAGGAAATGAATGAGATTAATTGAGGATAAAAACAAAACCACCCGCTCAGGTGGTTTTGTTTTTGGTGGAGATGGGCGGAATCGAACCGCCGTGCAAAGATGAATCAGAGTGAGGTCTACACGAGGTAGACTGCTTCATTGGTTTCAAGCATTAAGATACAAAACAGACGAAAGCTCTTAATGCTCTATCCTCGAGTGTTGAGAGTGTAGTGAGGAGGCCACACTCCGAGTCCAAAGTATTCCACAGCGTTCAACCCCTTGGACAAAGGCTGAGGCCATGCGCACAGACCGAGCTTACGCTCTAGCGTATGCGAACTGGAAGTCTTTCATACCGAAGTATGGAGATATCCTAGCAAAAGTTTGTTTTGCGGTTGAAGTTTGAGAGGGATTAAAGAGTTCTCTCGGCTCTCTCGCGCGTCACTCTGATGGTCGTCCTTGTCTAGGCCGATCATCCCCATATTAAAATTACAACGATCTTTTTAGGTCTCTCTCGGTGTCTCGCTTCTTGATCGCTTCGCGTTTATCAAACTGCTTCTTTCCGCGAGCGATAGCGATGTCACACTTGATAAACCTACCTTTATTATACACCGATAATACCACTATTGTCAAGCCTTTGGTATCTTCAGCTTCTGCGAGCTCCTGTATTTCATCTTTACTCAAAAGCAGTTTTCTCACTCTCTTGGGTTCGTAGTCGGCACTTTGATTTTTGGGTTGATAGGGAGCTATTTCAGACCCTAGGAGGAAGGCTTCTTTGCCTCGTATTGAAGCGTATGCACCCGCGATACTTATTTTTCCACCTCTAACACTCTTCACTTCTGGTCCGGTTAGTTCTATTCCCGCGGTAAAGTTTTTTACTATTTCGTAGTCAAACCTTGCTTTGCGGTTGTCTGCATAAGTTGCCATTGGTCAAGTATAGCTAAATTTAGGTATAATGCGGAAATGGAAGAAAATAAGAAGCGTCTCATCATCACCAAGAAGGATAAGGGGTCAGGTGGTCCAAAGAAGGGTTTTGGCAAGCCTTTGAGCCCTAAGGAGAACTTCTTGAGGCAACTTGTTTTAGCACTCATTATCTTTTTTGTCATTTCAAATATCTACTCTGCCATTGTCCAAAAGAGAGATAAATCTCCAGAGATCTCTCTTTCCGAATTGGCTCAAAACATTTCAGCTGAAGTAGTGACCTCTATCTTGGTCAAAGGAGATGAGCTGACTATTATATACAAAGATGGCAGTGAGAAGTTGTCTAAGAAAGAGGAGGGCACAGCGCTCACCACGACCCTTGCCAACTATGAAGTTTCTAAAGAGGCTTTGAACAAAGTTGAAGTAAAGGTGAGCGATGAGAGGGGAGCGGGCTTCTGGATTCTTTCTTTAGCACCGATACTTTTGCCAATAGTTTTCATAATTCTCTTTCTTTGGTTTATATCCAAACAGGTTAAGGGAGCGGGGATGCAAGCCTTCACCTTCGGACAATCTAAAGCGAGGTTGATCCATCCAGACGATAAGACGAGTCGCATTACCTTTAAGGATGTAGCGGGAGCAAAAGAAGCTAAGGAAGAACTCTCTGAGATCGTAGATTTCCTGAAGAATCCAAAAAAATTTTTAGACATCGGAGCAAGGATCCCAAAAGGCATCCTTCTTATGGGAGCACCAGGTACTGGGAAGACCTTACTTGCGAGAGCTGTAGCTGGTGAGGCTGGTGTGGCTTTCTTCTCTATCTCGGGTTCGGAGTTTGTGGAGATGTTTGTTGGTGTCGGAGCTTCTCGAGTTAGAGATCTTTTCGGTATAGCAAAAAAGAGTGCACCAGCCATTATTTTCGTAGATGAGATAGATGCTGTTGGTAGAGTGCGAGGTGGTGGTATGGGAGGAGGTAACGATGAGAGAGAGCAGACCCTAAACCAAATACTTGTAGAGATGGATGGCTTTGAGCCAAACGAGAAGGTTATCGTCATGGCGGCTACTAATAGGCCAGATGTTTTAGACCCAGCCTTGCTTCGCCCAGGACGATTTGATAGAAGGGTGACATTAGATTTACCCGACAGGAGGGACAGAGAAGAGATTTTGAAGATCCATGCAAGGAAGAAACCTTTTGCCGAGGATGTGAATCTAACTTTAATAGCCGAACGTACTCCAGGCTTCTCCGGTGCTGACCTTTACTCTCTTATGAACGAAGGAGCTATTCTCGCTGCGAGAGAAAACAGGACGAAAGTTTCGCAATTTGACCTCATCCGATCTATTGAGAAAGTTATGTTGGGTCCTGAGAGAAAGAGTCATCTCTTGTCCAAAAAAGAGAAGGAGGTCACCGCCTATCACGAAGCAGGGCACGCACTCATTGCCTCTGTCCTTCCATACGCAGATCCAGTA
>CAYGLE010000042.1:0-4781 GCA_964350995.1 uncultured Candidatus Saccharibacteria bacterium | reverse complement strand
CCAAACCCAGAGTCTCTGCAGAGTTTTGGGGAGCTACTCAATTGGATAGCTAGCCAAAGCTCAAGACAAGACCTCAAGAAGTTCAGGAATCCAGGTGGATACTGGGAGCATAAAGGAGTCTTTTCCGTCGATCTTACTCCCGATGCCTATAAGGACATCGTTCCAGATGGAGCGAAGATCAAGGGCAACACCGTCCATGCTCAAGACGGAGTGGTAAAACTAGAGCCTAGAGGCATCAGGCTTTGTACGAGAGGTGCCAATAGAGGATCCATTTGGTGGCCCTTCATTTACGTCAAAGTCGTACGTGATGGCGAAGGCAAACCGATATGGGTCAACAAGCTCCACGCCTAACAACCAATGATCAAAAGAGGAATAGATTCTATGGCTCAAACCATAAAGCTCAAGAACTCGTCGGAATCAGTATGGATATGCAAGAGAGGCGGTGGCCCTCGAGACAAAGTGCTATATCGAGACTTTGTCTACTCTGGACCGGGCAAGTTGCAACTTGGAAAATTGGTGATGATGGACTACGATCACAAGAGACAATTGGCCGCTCCCGTCCTCAATTATCCCGGAGGGCAACACTTTGTGGTCATCTCTGAGATCAGCAAGTTGAAAGTCAGAGTCTCCTCTCACACAAACAAGGAGTACAAAAATGGGAAAGGTGAAGAAGTTTGGATTCCGTGACCTCGAAGATTCTTGGGATCGAGAAGAGCAGGAGCTCGATCTGGAAGAAGAGGAAGATGAGAAGGATGACGAAGAGGAAGATGAGAAGGATGACGAAGAGGAAGATCTTCTCGACGAAGACCTCGAGGCCGATTTCGGATCCTACGACGAAGACGACATGAGATGGTGATATCTCAACCCCGCAAGAGGTTCGATAAAACGAACATCTTGCGGGGATTTTTATTTAAAAAAAATCCGACCACTACCTACGTGGTCGGATCAAACAAACTAACTTGATACCTCGACATACTGAAGCGTTTTGAGGATATTGATGATCCTCTTAGTATCTTCCTGTGCCGAGCGCTCACTCATCCATGGTTGAGTCATGATGGTCTGACGAATACCATCTTCAATAAGAGTGAAGGTGATCTTGGCATAGTGCATCTTCACCCCATTTGTTTTTCTTTGATTCGCTACCCTGCAAGTTAGGTACTCCACCTCGATATCATCACCCACCATACACACCTCCAAGGTTAATTGTCTTCAAACACCCTACCACCCGAAACTCAAATTGTCATTGTTTCTCTATCTTACGAAGAACTTCAAGAAGGAGCTCATTCTGGTTCTCTAGATGGCCAATGATTACCTTTATCTCTTCCTCGGCTTGTTTGTTCAGCCTATAATCCGCCTCGGCTCTTAGATTTGAGTGTCTATCATCCAAATTCTGCCCAATCATGATAAGTGGCAAAAGAACGAGCTGAATAATGTTGGACAAAAATATCCAAATGACAAAAGCTGGGGCTGGATCGAAACGCAAACTCACTGGACCCAAGAGATTCCAAATAAGCCAACCAATAGACCAAATAACCAAAATAGAGAAAAATTCTATAGACCCGACATGATGAGTGATATAAACAACAAAGCGTTCTGAAGCCGAGAGTGTCTTCTGTGTAGCCTCAAAAGAATTCCTAATAGGTTTTCTTCGACTTACAACTTCCTCAAGATTCGGCAGGTGGTGCTTGATTTCCATATCATTAATAGTATACTCACATTCAACACAGTCAAATAACTAAACCAACTTAACTTTGCAATCCCCAAGGACAAATCACGCCATAAGATCTAAGGAACTAAGAGTAATAGGACCTCAAGGAGAGAACTTCGGTGTTCTTACCCTTGAAGAAGCGTTGAAGATTGCTAAAGAAGAAGGATTGGATCTTATAGAGATCTCACCAAATGCCGTGCCTCCTGTGGCCAAAATAGCCGACTTAGGTAAGTATATGTACTTAGAAGCTAAAAAAGAAAAGCGATCTAAAGCCAAGACCCACTCAGTTGAGGTCAAAAGCATCCAAATAAAATCCGGCACCAGCGAGCACGACCTCTCCCTTAAGGCCAAAAAGGCTTCCGAATGGCTCTCTCAAGGCAATAGAGTCCAGATATCCCTCTTTCTCCCTGGCAGGTCAAAATACCTTGATGAAAACTTCCTTAAGGAGAGGATAGTGAGACTCTTAAAACTTATCACCATAAACCATAAGATCGCCGTACCTCCAACCAGGAGTCCAAAGGGTATGAGCGCTATTATTGAGAAAGCCTAACCCATCTATCGGCAGGCTAGACAAAAGGCTTAAAATAAGTAGTATAGTAGGACCCTAAGGGGTCTATTTTTATGTCGATGAAAACCAATAAATCGTTCTCAAAACGCATCAAAGTCACTAAAAGAGGCAAGCTTTTGGCTAGAAAAACAGGCCAAAACCACTTCAACAGCAAGGAAAACTCTGGAGAAAGAGGTGATAAAAAGCGAAAAAGTGAGTTCCATATGACCAATAAGGAGAGGAGTCGTTTCTTGGTAAATATTAAATAACAAATAAATGACAAGAGTTAAAAAGGGTGTTAATGCCCTCAAATCAAGAAAAAATATCCTAAGAAAGGTAAAAGGATACAGGCATGGTAGATCCACTAAGGAGCGTCAGGCAAACGAAGCTATTTTCCATGCAGGTACCTATGCCTTCGCTCACAGAAAAGATAAGAAGGGTGACTTCAGAAGGCTTTGGAATGTACGCATCTCCTCAACTCTCAAAACCCTAGGTCTTTCTTACTCCAAATTCATCCCAGCTCTTAAAAACAAGAAAATAGCACTTGATAGAAAGATTCTTGCCGACCTTGCAGAGAACAAGCCAGAGGTTTTCAACAAAATTGTAGAAGCGGTTAAGTAACCTAAAGATCCAGTTCATACTTCTTCCCTCTCTCTGGGATCACTGATGAAACACCGAGTTCATCTTTGAGTCTTTGTGCGAGAAATACAGAAGACTTTATCTCTCCCATAGTTATAAAAACTTTTTTGAGAATTTTAGCGGAATGAGAAACAAATTCTACTAACTCATCCGACCCGGCATGAGCTGAGAAACCGCTTATGGTTAAAACTTTTGCCTTAATTTTTATATTTTTATCGTTGATTGTGACCTCTTTGATTCCATCTTGAATGAGACGCCCTAGTGTACCAACAGCTTGATACCCGACAAATAGGAGGGTGGCATTGGGATCCGGAAGATATCTTTCTTCATGATGTACTATTCTACCCGCAGTCGACATGCCAGAACCAGCAAGAATGATCTTCGGACCGTTGACAGAAGCAATCTCTACAGAGTCTCTAACTTGAGCAGTCTCTTTGAGTCTGTCGAAGTCAAAATCTTCTCTACCCTTACCAAGCACTCGTCTATATATGTCGGTAATGTTTATAGCAAGTGGTGAATCAAGAAAAACAGGAATCTTCTTAAGCCCTTTCGTCTCAAAAAGCTTGTCCAACTCAAAAAGCATTACCTGTGTCCTCTCAAGAGAGAAGACAGGTACGAGTAGAGTGCTCTTACGCTCTATGACATCCTCAATAATTTTCTTAAACTGCTCGTCACGAGCAACGCTTTCTTGATGATTCCTGTCCCCATAGACTGAATCCATAAGAATATACGAAGCATCACTCACCACTTCTGGCTTTCTCTCTATGGGTGATGGGAAATGTCCTAGATCTCCAGTAAATAAAAGCTTTTTGCCAGATGAAAATACAAAAGAGTACATTGAGGAACCTAAGATATGTCCTGCATCGAGAAGTTCGATAGTAAATCCTCCAAAATCTTTAGGACTTCGATAAGGTAAGGTTTGCCATAAATCCATGATCCTCCCAAGGATAGATACGTCCTTCCCAGCAATGCGAACAAGATCTTTTATCATCCACTCAGCAATCTCTCTTGTCTCCTCTGTCGAATAAATGACCCCTGAAAAACCCGCTTCCACAAGCTCTGGTATCCTGCCTATATGATCTATGTGCGAGTGAGTAATAAAAAGATAATCTATTTTTGTTGTGTCGTACTCAAACTGACTTTTATTGTTTTTTTCTGCTTCGACAAAACCTTGAAACATTCCACAATCTATAAGAACCCTCTTCCCCACCTCACCGCCCTCACGATAAGTTTCTAGAAGAAAGTTTGCTCCCGTCACAGTACCAACTCCACCAAAGCAGGTGAGAGTTGGTTTAGGCATAAAGCTTCTTGAGCCTTCCTATAATACCCGCTAAAATTGCCCCTAAAGTGTCTGCAATGAGATCGTGAGTTGTGTCGGTCACATAATTACCCCCCGTTGGATTGGCAATACCGTATATATGTTCAAAAATTTCCCACCCAACACCAATAATGAGTACTGAAAAAATAGTAGTCAGCATCACTTTGACGCTTGATGGAGTACTTCTCAAGATAAGTCCATAAATAATCCAGATAGAAAGCACCCCGATAGCTAAACCTCCTAGAAAATGAGCGGCATTATCAAACCAAGGTAAACTCCAATATAAGTAAAATATGCTCCCAGCTTGATGAAAGACTCCTATCAGGAGTACTAATGCGAATGTGAGTAGTATTAAAGGTTTTCTCATAAACTTCTAACATATTAAACGAGAACCCCCCACTCCGCCATGACGAAGTGAGGGACTTTGGTAGGGCTATCTTGGTATTCCCTAGTTCGAAAACTAGGTGGGTTCCCTCAGAGACGAGCCAAGGCTCGGCACGATTCGGGATCCCTTAATGTTGGTTAGCTAGATAATACCTTAGATAACCCTACTCGTAATTATATATAGA
>CAYGLE010000041.1:0-4830 GCA_964350995.1 uncultured Candidatus Saccharibacteria bacterium | reverse complement strand
AACCAGACAACAATGAACGAAGTGAGAGGGATGAAACCCACTACTGTATAGTCAAGGTAGATACCAAGACCACCAATAGCGATCATCTCAAGAAGGCTGAGATAGAAGCATCCCACTCTCTCCTTATCTGGATTGAAGGGGATGCCACACAGATGGAGTCCCGCAAACGCAAGGGTCAAGAAAAAAACTGTAACCAGTGCGCTGAGCGATGAGAGTGACATCTTTCCCGAAGCGCCAAGGAGAATGGTCAAGATGAAGAGGAAGCCTGTCACACAGATTGATATGATATAAAAAGCATACTCTTCCCACTCGATCCACTCATGCAGAGCCTTAGTCCTTCTTTTGACCGAAGACCAGATCGAAGACTTCTGTTTCGGAATGAAAAGAACACTCATGGTGTCCTCCAGTGAGGGTTAGAGTTGTTCAGTTTGTCTGGCTTTGACTGTATCTTGATTATAAACACATGTCAATTATACTTGGCTTGATATGGGAGTTTTTAATATAAAGAGTGATTGGGAGCCAGCCGGAGATCAGCCAAAAGCTATTAAGGAACTTACAGATGGGGTAAAAAAAGGTTTGCGATACCAAACTCTTCTTGGTGTTACCGGTTCTGGTAAGACTTTCACCGCAGCC
Organism: uncultured Candidatus Saccharibacteria bacterium; assembly: GCA_964350995.1. Taxonomy (GTDB): domain Bacteria; phylum Patescibacteriota; class Minisyncoccia; order Phycocordibacterales; family Zambryskibacteraceae; genus JAIFWN01. The sequence goes on along the minus strand of CAYGLE010000041.1, from coordinate 4,197 downwards.
AATGTTATCCAAAACATTGGTAAACCTACTTTGGTTATTGCTCACAACAAGACTCTTGCTGCTCAACTCGCTCAAGAGTATAGAGAATTTTTCCCCGACAACGCGGTGCACTACTTTGTATCTTATTACGACTACTATCAGCCAGAGGCTTATATGCCAGTGACGGATACCTATATTGAGAAGGAGGCAATGATAAACGAAGAAATAGATCGCTTAAGGCATGCCTCCACCCAAGCGCTTCTTACAAGGAAAGATGTTATCATCGTTGCTTCTGTTTCTTGTATCTATGGTTTAGGATCTCCAGAAGAATATGAGAAGGTGAATATGAAGATTGAGGTTGGCAAGCCACCAATTGGAGGTACTCGAGCCGATTTTATCCGTGAACTTATAGGTATTCATTTTTCTCGTACGAACGCAGATTTGAAGTCTGGTACTTTTAGAGCGCTTGGTAATGCGATCGAGATAATGCCCACTGGAGAAAGGTTTGTCTTTAGGGTAGAGATAGAAGATGGTTTGGTTTCTGCAATAAGGAAGATTGATGCTGTCTCTAGCTCGATAGTCTCTGAACTTAAAGTCTTTTTTCTCTTTCCGGCAAAACACTTCATCACCGATGACGTTCAGGCAAAAAAAGCACAGCAGAGTATAAAAGAAGAACTCAATGAAAGATTAGAAGCGCTAAAAAAAGCTGGGAAATTTTTGGAAGCGGAGAGACTTAAGCGTCGAACTACTTATGATTTGGCGATGATTAAAGAAATTGGTTATACAAACGGTATAGAGAATTACTCTCGTCATTTCTCTGGGAAAAAAATGGGGGAGGCGCCAGACACCTTACTTTCTTATTTCCCTAAAGGATTTCTTACCATTATCGACGAGTCGCATGTGACAGTGCCACAAATAGGAGGTATGTATGCTGGAGACCAATCTAGGAAGGCTACTTTAGTTGAGCATGGTTTTAGGTTACCGAGCGCGAAAGACAATAGACCCCTAAAGTTTGAAGAGTTTCTCAAGAAGACTAATCAGATTATCTTTACTTCTGCCACCCCAGGGAATTTTGAGAAGGAAAAGTCGGAGAAAGTGGTAGAGCAAGTTATCCGCCCAACTGGCCTTATAGATCCAAAAGTAACCATAAAACCCGTTCAAGAAAAGGGGGGATATAAGGGGCAGATTTTTGATTTCATAGAAGAAGCAGAAAAAGTTATTGAAAAGGGAGGAAGGGTAATAGGCACGACGCTCACTAAGAGGATGGCCGAAGATCTTTCGGAATATCTCAAGGAGAAAAATATAAAGGCTAGTTATCTGCATAGTGATATAAAAACAATAGAAAGGATAGAAATTTTAACTTCCTTTAGACGAGGGGAGTTTGATGTGCTTATTGGGGTAAATCTTTTAAGAGAGGGTCTTGATCTACCTGAGGTTATGTTTATTGGAATATTAGATGCTGACAAAGAGGGATTTTTACGTTCGGAAACCTCTTTGATTCAAATTATAGGTAGGGCGGCGAGGAATATAGAGGGTAAGGTTTATCTCTACGCAGATAATCTTACAGGTTCAATAGAGAGGGCTATTGGAGAGACAGAAAGAAGAAGAAAGATACAGATTGAGTACAACAAAAAACATGGCATTACTCCAAAGAGTATACAAAAGAAAATCAAAGACATCACAGATACTCTTGAGAGAGAGCATGGGGAGGCAGTAAACCTTTTACTTTCTACAGATGAAGAATTTTTCAAAAAGAATCCAAAGAAGCTTATCAAAAATAAGATGAAGGAGATGGAAGAAGCGGTGAGAGACCTAGACTTTGAGTCCGCCGCTATTCTTCGTGATGAAATAAAAGCACTGGAGAATCGTTTGGGAAAGAAATAGGGAAGTGCTATAATCGCCCTGTTGTATATACCCCCATGCGTCAAGCTGGGGGCAAAAACGTATGTCTAAGGAAAACAAACAAGATCAGGAGGGAAAAATTATCGTCAAGGGAGCTAGGACGCACAATTTGAAGAATATCACGGTAGAGATGCCAAGGAACAAAATGGTGGTCTTTACTGGTCTATCAGGTTCTGGTAAGTCTTCTTTGGCCTTCGACACCATCTTTGCTGAAGGTCAAAGACGCTATGTTGAAAGTCTTTCTTCTTATGCGCGTCAATTTTTGCATCAGATGCAGAAGCCAGATGTCGACGAGATTATTGGACTCTCTCCAGCTATCTCCATCGACCAGAAGAGTCGGTCCAACAACCCTCGCTCGACTGTAGCTACTATCACAGAGATTTATGACTATCTACGCATCCTTTTTGCTCGTATAGGCCGTCCTCATTGTCTCGTGTGCGGTAGAGAAATTCAAAAACTCTCAAGTGAGGAAATAAAAAACTTTATTTTAGAAAAAATTGAAGAGAAGAGATCAACTCTTCCTAAGTCGCAAAAGAAAATAGATTTCCCATTTTATGCCGAGATCTTCTCTCCTATCGTTAGAGGAAGAAAGGGAGAGTATTACCAACTACTCTATGACTTTTTAGGTAAGGGTTATACAGAAGTTTTGATAGATGGTAAAAGGAAGAGTTTGCGTGAGCGAGTGGAGCTAACCAAAACCAAGAAACACACCATTTCTCTTCTTGTGGATTCTATAAGTCTCAAGGAGTTTGAAGTTGATTCTAAAACAGCCGACGAGAGACTTTCAGAAGCGATAGAGAAGGCCTTACAAGAGTCTGATGGTCTAGTGGTCTTGCGCTTTAGAGATATGAATAAGAAAGAAGAATCAGATGGAGAAGAGTTTCTAATGTCGGCCAAGTGGTCTTGTCCGCACGACGGTTTCTCTTTCCCAGAGATAGAGCCAAGACTCTTCTCCTTCAACTCACCATACGGCGCTTGTCCGGAGTGTAATGGGTTGGGTACCAAATATTTCTTCGGCACAGAAGCATGTCCAAAGTGTAAGGGAAAACGTTTGAGAGAAGAAGCTCTTAGCGTGCTTGTGGGTGGAAAAAATATTGTAGAAATTACCTCTCTTTCTATAAAGGATTCTGATATTTTCTTCAAAAAACTTAAACTTACTTCAAGAGAGAAAAGTATTTCAAAAGTAATCACAAAAGAGATTGAATCGCGTTTGGACTTCATGCTAAACGTCGGTATTGAGTATCTCTCTCTCGATCGCCGAGCTCATACTCTTTCAGGTGGAGAAGCGCAGCGTATAAGGCTAGCTTCTCAACTTGGGTCTGGTCTTGTGGGCGCTTTGTATGTACTCGACGAACCAACCATTGGTCTTCATGCAAGAGACAATGACAGGCTCATAAAAACACTTCTTAATCTTAGAGATTTGGGCAATACCATTATTGTTGTAGAACACGACGAGGATACGATTTACTCTTCGGATTATATTGTAGATATCGGACCAAAAGCAGGAAGACACGGAGGAGAGGTAGTTGTAGCAGGGGATTTAGAAGAACTATTAACTGCGAAGAAAAACCATTCCAACTCTCTCACCCTAGCCTATTTGCGCGGAGAAGAAGAAATATCAGTACCAGAAAAAAGAAGAGAATCGGAAAAGGGGATGATAAAAATTCGAGGAGGAAATATTTTTAACATCAAAGGCATGAATGTTGATATACCACTTAGTCGACTTGTTGCTGTCACAGGGGTCTCGGGTTCTGGTAAGTCTTCTTTTGTCTACGAAATCCTTTATAAAAATCTTCAAGCCAGACTCGAAAGACGATATAGAAGTACCGAGACCTTTAATGCACAGTCTTTTGTTGGTAGCGAGTTTCTTTCTCGAGCGATACTAATAGATCAGTCTCCCATAGGGCGTACACCTCGTTCTAACCCTGCTACATACACTGGTGCTTTTACCTTCATTCGCGATATGTTTGCTACAACCGAAGAAGCCAGAGCTAGAGGTTGGAAGGCTAATCGCTTTTCCTTCAACGTCAAGGGAGGTAGATGCGAGACTTGCCAAGGTAATGGGCTTATAGAAGTTGAAATGCATTTCCTTCCAACGGTCTATGTGCCCTGTGATGTTTGTCAGGGTAAGAGGTTTATGAAAGAAACTTTGGAAGTTAAATATAAAAAGAAAAGTATTTACGATGTTTTAGAAATGACCATAGAGGAGGCTCTTAATTTTTTTGAAGATATTCTAGCTATATATGACAGACTGAAGAGTTTGAATGATTTTGGTTTGGAGTACTTAAAGCTTGGACAATCTGCCACCACTCTATC
>CAYGLE010000040.1:0-4860 GCA_964350995.1 uncultured Candidatus Saccharibacteria bacterium | reverse complement strand
AATCAAAACTACAATGGAATCTCTCAAAAAAAATTCTAAAACGATAATGATGCTGATTCTCATGGTTTGTGGTTTTTATTTTTATAAAACTTATTTTACTAACGAAACCATCTTAGAGCAGAATGTTAAGGTAGAACAGTTGGGTAATAGGGTTTTGGATCTAAACAACAAATTGCAATCTGTTCGACTTGATCAAGGTTTGTTTTCTTATCCTTTGTACAACGATCTCGTAGATTTTTCTAAACCTATACCAAGCATTCCCTTCGGCAGACAGAATCCCTATAGTGAAGTAGGTCAAAATTAATTAAACAATGATTCTTAATGACGATCTTAGATATCTTAAAAGAAAAAAAGGTTATTAAGCCCGAAGAGATACCCTCGATAGAGGCGGAAGCTAAGAGTACTGGTCTATCCGTCGAACAAGTCTTGATCGCCCGAGGAATGTCTCCGCAAAAGATTCTTGAAGCCAAAGGGTCTGATCTCAATATTCCTGCTAAGAGTCTCAAGAATGTGACTATTTCTGGAAAAGTTTTGGAACTTATATCTGAAGAAAGTGCCGAACACTACAAAATAGTTCCAATAAGCATAAAGGATGGAGTCCTTGAGGTGGGTATTGTCGATCCTGATGATATAGAGGCGAGAGATGCGCTCAACTTCATATCTTCCAAGGTTAAGATGCCTTTCAAGTTGTTTTTGATAAGCCAAGATGATTTTGACAAGGTTATCTCTCAATATAAAGGCATCTCGAGCGAGGTCACTCAAGCACTTTCTGAACTGGATAGCGAACTTTCCGAGAAAGAGAATGTCATTTTGGAGAAATCTGATAAAGAAAAGGAAGATCAAATAATCAAGGAAGCAAAAATAGTTGAGGATGCTCCGGTGACAAAGATTGTGGCGACCATACTCTCTTATGCTGCAGAGGGGGGAGCTTCCGATGTCCATATCGAACCGCTACACGAAAATGTTAGAGTCCGTTTCCGTGTTGATGGAGTGCTGAACACTTCTCTAACTCTTCCTATTAAAGTGCATTTTGCCGTAGTTGCTCGTATCAAAATACTCTCCAATATGCGTCTTGATGAAAGAAGAAAACCTCAAGACGGGCGTTTTTCAGCCAAAGTCGATGACAGGAAAATAGATTTCCGTGTTTCTACATTTCCTACAACTTTTGGAGAGAAGGTGGTGATGAGGATCTTGGATCAAGAGAAGGGTATAAGAAGTCTGACCGATTTGGGTCTGTCGGAGAGGAATATGAATCTTATTAAGGAAGCCATTAAACGTCCATACGGACTCATCCTTATTTCGGGTCCTACAGGAAGTGGTAAATCCACCACTCTTTACGCCATGCTCAACGAACTTGATAAAGATCACGAGAACATCTTGTCTCTCGAGGATCCAGTAGAGTACAACATTGCAGGTATTAGCCAATCTCAAGTGCAGCCAGAGATAGACTATACCTTTGCCACAGGACTTCGCACTACGCTTCGTCAGGACCCAGACATCATCATGGTGGGAGAGATAAGAGACAAGGAGACCGCGCAACTCGCCATCCAGGCGGCTCTTACAGGGCATTTAGTTCTTTCTACCATCCATACCAATAACGCTGTTGGAGTTATTCCTCGTCTTATAGATATGGAAGTTGATCCATATCTTATAGCCCCAACTCTTATCCTTGCCATGGCACAGAGACTTGTAAGCAAGCTTGCTTCGGGCGGCGGAAAACCAGTGCCTCTAAGCGAGAGTATGAAGCTTATGATGGAAAAAGAGTTTAGTACTCTGCCACCTGAATTTAAAAAAGATATTGTCTTCGGTAAAGAAGTTTATGAGGCTTCTCAGACACCTGAGAGCGTAACGGGGTTGTCAGGAAGAGAGGCAGTGATGGAAGTCTTGTCGATGGATAAGGATCTTGAGCAAGTTATATTAAAAGGTGCGACAGAACTCGATATCGCTAAAGTCGCTAGATCGAAAGGTATGCTTTCTATGAAGGAAGATGCAATAGTCAAAGCTTTCAATCGGCTGATTCCTTTTGAGGAAGTAAATACGCTATAATTAAGGATATGAAAAAACCCTACACAGTTCTTTTGGTTGATGATGACGAATTCCTCCTTGGTATGTATAAAAAGAAGTTTGAGAAGTTTGGAGCTAAGGTTGAGATGTGTCTAGGTTCAAGTGCTGCTCTCAATCGATTAAGAGAGGGTGGAAAATATGATATTTTGGTACTCGACATAATAATGCCGAGTATAGATGGTATCGAACTTTTGAAAAAAGTTAGAGAGGAGAAGTTGGCTGACGAGTCTATTGTAGTAATGCTTACAAACGAAAGCTCTTCTTCAAGAATTGAGGACGCCAAAGCTCTTAATGTTGATGGATACATAGTCAAGGCCACGTCAGTACCATCTGAAGTGGTGGACGAGATTATTAAGATTGCTGATCAAAGTGGTAAATAACATGGCAGGCTCCCACTCTCTTCTAGATGAATTTGTGGATATTGTAAACAAGGAAAGTGCTTCCGATCTTCATCTAGCTGAAGGTAGGAAGCCGATTATTAGAGTCTCTGGTTTTCTCGTCCCACTTGAAAAGTATCCAGTACTGACGGTTGAAAATATCAAAGATCTTTTCTCTATATTTCTTACTCCAGAAAATGAAAAGGAGTTTAATCTAAAAAAAGAGGCAAATTTTGCATACTCTCACAAGAGTGGATCTAGGTTCAGAGGAAATGTTTTTGAGACCGTTGGCCGAAGAGCAATAGCCCTTCGCCTAATACCGACTCGTATAAAAACTCTTGAGGATCTTAATCTCCCAAAGATTCTTAGTCATTTTACTTCGAAACAACAAGGATTCTTTTTGGTAGTAGGTCCAGCTGGACAAGGGAAGTCTACTACCCTAGCCAGCATGATAGAGCTCATAAACACCGATAGGCTAGAGCATATTGTGACCATAGAAGATCCTATTGAATTCCTCTTTGAACCTAAGAAAAGCATGATAGATCAACGAGAAGTGAAGACAGATACTCCAGATTTCCACACCGCCCTTTGGGGGGTGTTTAGACAAGATGCAGATGTCATCATGGTTGGAGAAATGAGAGAGCCTCACACAATTGCCGCTGCTGTTACAGCAGCAGAGACGGGTCACTTAGTTTTGTCTACACTTCACACCAACACCGCCTCTCAAACCGTAGATCGTATAATCGACTCTTTCCCAGCAGAGAGCCAATCGCAAATACGCTACCAATTATCAAGTTCTTTACTCGGTATCTTCTCACAAAGACTTATACCGAGGATAAAGGGGGGACTCATACCTGCTTATGAACTACTTATAAACAATACTGCTGTGGCGAATCTTATAAGAGAGAAGAGGACTCATGAACTAAACTCAGTGATAGAGACCTCAAGCGAGGATGGAATGATCGACTTCAACCGCTCTCTTTCAGATCTTATCAGAAGAGGGGAGATCACTCCGGAGAACGCCTTCCAATACTCTACAAACCCCAGAGCCCTTGAACGTATGATTTAATATAAAGAGGATGTTATATAACTACAAAGCTTTAGAACAATCAGGTACAACAAAAGAAGGCTCTATAGAAGCCGTTACTCTTGAAGTCGCTATAGACAGCTTACAGAAGAGAGGGCTTATTATCGCTTCTATAGAAGAAGCAGAGAAGGAGTCTTGGCTCGACAAGCTCTCAATCGGAGAGAAGGTCAAAAACAAAGATATCGTCATACTTTCAAGACAGATATCAACCCTTTTCGGCGCCTCTGTTTCGGCTCTAAAAGTTTTTTCTCTACTCTCTGGAGAGATAGAAAACAAACACCTCAAAAAGAGCATGATAGAGGTCACAGATGACCTTCAGGCAGGGAGCTCTATATCTAAGGCTCTATCTAAACATCCAGATATTTTTTCCGATTTCTATATAAACATGGTTAAAGCGGGCGAGGAGACAGGTAAACTCAATGAAACTTTTGACTATCTAGCAGATCATTTGGATAGGAATTATGAAGTGGTCTCGAAAGCTAAGAATGCTTTGATATATCCATTTTTTGTTGTGGGGGTCTTTATTGCGGTTATGATTTTGATGTTCACTCTTATTATTCCTAAGATTGCTGTTATTCTTCTAGATTCTGGTCAGCCGGTACCGATTTACACGGCTATAGTCTTTGCTATTTCCGACTTTATTATTGATTATGGGATTGTCTTTGTCGTTGTGCTCATCGTTATTGCCTTTTTCTTCGTCAGATTCTTGCAGACGAGCGAAGGTCGGAGGGCTCTTGGTCGATTTAAACTTGAGGTTCCGTATATTGGTAATTTGTATCAAAAGCTTTATCTTTCGGTGATAGCTGATAACCTTGCGACTATGATCCTCTCGGGGATACCTATGGTGAGAGCTATCGAAGTCACAGCCAATGTGGTTGGTAATGATGTGTATAAAACCATACTTTCCGACACTGGGGTGGCGGTAAAGAGTGGGAGTGCTCTCTCGCAATCATTACTTCAATACAAAGAAATACCATCCATTCTTACTCAGGTTATAAAGGTGGGGGAAGAGTCTGGAGAGCTGGGAGATATATTGAAAACTATGGCGAAGTTTTATCAAAGAGAGGTGATAAATGCAGTAGATACTCTAGTCTCTCTCATAGAGCCTGTGATGATCGTCTTCCTAGGTTTGGGTGTCGGAACTCTTCTTGCTTCGGTACTTATCCCCATCTACAATATTGCAAACACTGCTGGGTTATAGCCTAGGGTGTATAATTGGGAAGTATAAAAGTTAATAATAAACATGTTTAAAAAGGACAATAATAAAGGCTTTACCCTCATCGAACTCTTGGTGGTTATAGCCATCATTGGTATCTTGAGTTCAGTTGTGCT
>CAYGLE010000039.1:0-4925 GCA_964350995.1 uncultured Candidatus Saccharibacteria bacterium | reverse complement strand
CAAGGACCCCAGAGGTATAAGCTCTGTGCTCTAACCAACTGAGCTAAGGGCGGTTTAAGTGCATATTATAACAAAGAGTCCCGAATGACGAATTCGTCATTCGGGACTTAGGGCCAAACCGAAGCTCAACCCTTGGCACCACTCCAGCTTTGCACGATCACCTTGAGCGGAACCTCCTCTTCCGCATTTGACTGGTCGTAGAAGTAGATGATCGCTTCACCCACTGAGTAGGGGGTGAAAAAGAAGGTGTATCGCCACGCCGTTCTCGAACAGCTGGGAGTACAGGCCTCGTCGAGGACCATCTCGAGTCGGGGGGTAGATACTTCGAGCTGAGGAGAAATCGCTGTGGTCTCTTCGATCCTGTATCGGATCTGTGGGGCCACACTGATCGGGGCGTAGAAGCTCATCTGCGTTCCGTAGGTGGTGCCGGGGGAGGCGATGATCGAGGAGCTCATGAATGGCGAAAGCTCGACCTTCTCCTCCGTGACGGGAGCCATGATCTCCTTCGTGCAGGCCGTGAGGCCGAAAGATGCGAGGATGGAGACGAGCAAGAACAAGCGACGCATGGAGAAACTCCTAGTAAGTGGTGGGTTGATGCCTAAGAACTACTTCTCTAATTATACTACACTCTTTTGGTATTTGTCAAGGGGGATTTTCGGAACAGTTTTTTTAGCTTTTTTCTAAATCTGAAGATCTCCACATGGAAGAATGGTGCAAACCAGTCTATAGACGCTGTGAAGAGTATTCCACCAAATAAGAAGGTGGAGTTTTGTACCGTACGAGAGGCAAGTTCGATGTCTAAAAATTTATATGCATAGTATGGGAGGAAACCGATAGAAGTTAGATTTACCTCTTGCCCAGCAAGAGTACGAAAGTGTTGCTCCATGATGGTGAAGGGGCAATTACCATAATATGACCAGAGGATAACTATAGAGATGAGCACCCCAGCTTCCCATGGGCGGAAACGTTTGTGTCTAAAGGATACGAGGAGTCCTAAAATGACTGCGATGATTGTCGAGATATGAAGTATGGCAACTATGTTTCCGGCTAGTGCGTAATTCATTTACAAAATTCTATCATGCAAGTTACTCAAAGTGGATTTTTTTAGATGTTTTTTCCAAATATTTTTTGAGCAGAGGATATTTTTCTAGATTTTTGTCTTCTTCTATCAACCTTATAGCTTCTGTTCGTGCAGCCTCAACCATCTTTAAGTTTTTGATAGCTTCCATGCCGAGGTCTCCTACACCCCACTGCTTTACTCCAGAGAGTTCGCCCATTCCTCTCTGTGCAAGATCGAACTCGGCTAGCTCGAAACCATTTTTTGCTGTGGAGAGAGCTCTTAGTCTATCCGATGTTATCTTTGAGTTTGTCTCGGTGAAGATGTAGCAATATGGTTGATGAGTTCCTCTAAGCACACGCCCTCGAAGTTGGTGAAGTTGTGCTAAGCCAAATCTTTCTGCTCCCTCAATAACGATTACTGAAGCGTTCTCTACATTTACTCCCACTTCAACGACAGAGGTAGAGACCAAGATATCGATCTCGCCGTTTTGGAAAGAAAGCATTAATTTCTCTTTCTCCACTGGTTTCATTTTTGAATGCATCACCTCGATCTCGTACTCTGGAAATATATTTTGTTTGAGTCTCTTGGCTTCCTCTTTGACCGACTTGGCTATGAGAGCGAGCTCTTTGGATGGATCTGGCTCATCTATACGTGGGCAGATCACATAAACTTGTCTACCTTTTTTTATTTCTTCTCTCACTTTCTCGTATGTTTCTTGGCGTTTGCTTGGCAGGATCACCTCTGTCTTTATTTGTTTCCTTCCTTCTGGCATTTCATCTAGTAGAGTGAGGTCTAGGTCGCCATAAAGAGTGAGAGCTAGAGTGCGTGGTATAGGGGTGGCGGTCATTGAGAGGAGGTGAGGTACAACCCCTCCTTTTGTCACAAGTTTTTGTCTTTGAGCGGTGCCGAAGCGGTGTTGCTCGTCTATGACGACAAGGGCTAGGTGTTTGAACTTCACCGACTTCTGTATAAGAGCATGGGTGCCTATGACGATAGCTATCTCGCCGTTTAGAACCCACTTTTGCAATTGCTTTCTTGAGATATCTGTCCATCCATGAGGATTAATTTTGGAAGGAAATTTACGTGCACCTGATCCGGTAATGAGAGCAATATTTATTGGTAAATGTTTAAAGAGTTTGATGAAAGATTCAAAATGTTGTTTGGCCAAGATCTCCGTTGGAGCCATGATAGCCGTTTGGAGCGTGCCAAAGCTCTGACCTTTTGGTTTTGAAGTGGCGACAGCGAAAGCCAAGGTAGCCGCCACGGCTGTCTTACCACTACCCACATCTCCTTCAAGCAGGCGAGACATCGGCTGACCTTGGCTTAAATCTTTGAGAGCTTGAGCTACGGCTTTCTTCTGTGCATTTGTCGGTTTGAAGGGGAAGCGCTTTTCAAACCCCTCAATATCTGTAGAGCTTTTTTCTATGACGAAAGACTTTTCTTCCTTTAGTTTGTGCCGGAGTCTTTGTCTATCAAGTTGGATGAAGAAAATTTCTTCAAAAGCAAATCTTTTTCTTGCTACCTCGGCATTTTTTAGATCTTTTGGTCTATGGATCCAAAAGAGAGCTGTGCGAAGAGAGGGGAGAGAATATTTGTTAAGTATTTCTTCGGGGATTGGGTCTTCTAAGTTGTCCAATAGTTTACTTGAGAAAATTTTTTGGATCTTGTGTGTTATCCAGTTGGAGGTTATGCCCCTCGTCTCTTTATATACTGGGTAGATGATGTTTTCTTTTGTATCTTTATTAAAAAGTGATGCTCCGCTATCTACCAACTCTTCTCCCACCACTTCAACTTTTGGGTTACTTATATATATAGAGCCACTTTTTCCACTCACCTTACCCTCCACTCTCACGCTTGCACCCTCTTTTATCATATGGGCGAGGTAGGGTTGGTGGAACCAAATAATCTTTATCTTCTCTGACCCGTCTGAGATGAGAGCTTGAGACATGGGGATCTTCCTCTTCCAAGCTTTTTTAGTTTTGAGTTCTGTTATCTTGCCGAAGATAGTGGCTTTGTCTCCGACCTTCAAGCTAGCGATATTAGATACGAGGCTCGTATCCTCGTATCTAGTGGGGAGGTGGTAGAGCAGGTCTTCTATAGTCTCTACAGAGATCTTCTTTAGGGATTTTTGCGTGTTTGGCAGTATTCGGAAGTGGTCTTTGAGATTATCTTCCAATTTCATAGGTATTGAGGGGGGTGAGTTTCAGCATAGCACGCTGTGCTATTATTGTTCTGTACCTAAATTAAGATTAAAAATTAAAATGAATAGAGAAAAAGCTATAGATATTTCATTGTTTCTACTCCGTGTCACAGCTGGTTATATGTTTCTTATAAATGGTTCGGCCAAGCTTTTTGGTGCTCCAAGCATCGTGGTGTTTGAGAATTTGCCTCTTCTATCTCTTCTCGGCATTGCAGGGATAATAGAATTTTTTGGAGGAGCTCTTATCCTTCTTGGTCTCTTTACCCGTCAAGCCGCCTTCATTGCTTCAGGTGAGATGGCCGTAGCCTATTTCATAGGTCATGCACAGCACGCAGCTCCGCTTCTACCTCTTATCAATCAAGGTCAGGGCGCAGCGCTCTTCTGCTTCATCTTCCTTTTCCTCTCAGCTTATGGAGCTGGGAAGTGGAGTGTGGAGGGTTGGTGGAAGAAGAGGAAAATGTCTTCTCCGGCTGTCTAAGTTTTAAAGAAGTTCGCAGGTTATACGGACGGCGTCTCCATCGGAGACGCTTTCTGTTTTACGTACCTTCACATTAACCGATAGCAGGTATGGTCCTTCTTTGGTGGGGAAGAGAGTTGTTCTCCATTGGCTTTTACCAAGCTTAGCTTGTACCGGCACGAAGCCGAAGCCGACCCTTTTACCACCATTTCTCTTTATCTTCTCCGAGATATTTTTGTCTATATAGATGAAGTGCCAGTTACCAGACGGCCATCTCCACACCTTTCCTTTAACAACAAACTTCATTCTTAATAGAAGAAGAGGAAGAAGAATATGGCTAGAGTGATGGCGCCGAAGGTGCCAAGGGTTTTGAGGAAGAAGTTTACGGACTCTTGCTTTCGTCCATCGAGATACATCTGGAGGGGTACGAAGGCAAAGAAGTAGCCCATAGTGGCGACGGATAGAGTGAGTAGGGAGATGAAGGCGATGCCACTAAACCACTTATCGGGAGTATTGGCGTAGCCTCTCTCCATAAAGTGCATGAAGGTACCCACCACTCCTATATAAGCACTGGCACAGATTGCGTTTATGTATGGATTTTTCATATACCCATAATACACTAAGGATTTTTTTGTAACTGACTTGGCTAACTTGACAATTCTATATAAATATGATAAGATAGAGTAAGATGGTAAACGTGGGTACCCTAATTCTCACGTACGCGTGGAAGCGTGCTCTTTCACAAGTAGTAACGATTAGGAGACAGTATGTACTCTTTACGTGAGTTGGCGCCATTCATCCTTGTGTTCGTTTTGATGTTGGCATCCTGGGTGTTCGCCCTTGTGAGAGACGTTCGCAAAGAACGGAAGATCAAGCGAGAGAGCATCCTTGCCAACCGTCGCCGTCAACAACTCCGTGACACGCAGGAGAACGTCACGAATCGGATCTTCAACGCTCTGCAGGAAGTCTGCCAAGACGCTGGGTTCAAGATTCGGAAAAAGGAGTCTCCTCCTGGATTTTACATCGAAGTCTACGTTTCAGGAGTGGTTTCGGAGACGAGAGATCATCTCTTCGGAGAATCTCACCTTCTTTTCATTTTGGTGAACTTCTTCGATAAGGATCGTCCGGCACCCATCTTCGTTCGTTACCATCCAAGCATGGCATATGGATGGTTTAGTGCGAGGGACGAACAGGTGAGCATCCTCCTC
>CAYGLE010000038.1:0-5300 GCA_964350995.1 uncultured Candidatus Saccharibacteria bacterium | reverse complement strand
AATACGTCTGCTTCAACTCCGCGCTTTGGCAACTCTTCATTCAGTAGAGCAGCATAAGTTGCTGGACCCCCTATTTCCGGAGGGTAAATACCTGTGGCTATTAGAACTTTCATACCTTACCGAATACTCTACCCTTCATCTCCTCAGCTATCAAATCCCAGTCATATTTATCCTTAACTAGGCGTTTGCCGTTGGTTATGAGGGTCTCCTTCAGGCGGTCGTTTTTCATCAGGCGCTCTACCTGCTTGGCGATGCTTTTAGAGTCTCTAGGGGCCACGTAGAGCCCTGTAGGAGGTCTTTGGGGGCTCTTATCGGGGTCAGAGAGAAAGTCGGGTATACCCCCTACCGGAGTAGCTACCACCGGCAACCCTACTGCCATAGCTTCGATGAAAGATACACCCATGCCTTCTGAAAGAGATGGTCTTATGAAGATATCAGCTTTCCATAAATGTCTTACCACATCGCTATGAGAAACATGTCCCACAAACTCCACCCTGTCTTCGAGATTTAGTTTTCTAGATTTTGATTTCAATCTGGAATCTAGTGGACCAGAACCGACAATCTTAAGACAAACATTTGGTGGTAGATACTTGAGAGATTCTATAAGATCTTCTAATCCATTCTTCTTAACCAATCTTGAAGTGGTAACGAGTCGGACCAGATTTTCTCGCGAATTTCCCTCTCGTCCGTGAGCGGGAAAATCTGGTCTAGTAAATTTTTTAAGATCTACTCCATTTGGTATCACCTCTACCCTACTTCTTGAACCAAACTTCCGAACCCATGAAGCCAAAAAGTTGGAAATGGGTTGCACCACCTCTGCTTCTTTGAAACCTTTTTTAAGCAATGGGGCAAAAAGCTTTACATGAGGACGTTTGAAGACATGTTCAAAGGGGTCACCGTCCTGAAGAGTGAGGACGTAGGGCGTCTTATTTCCAAATAGACGCATGAGAGTAACGGGGAAAAGCATATAGGTCATCATGACCCAGAATTTTTTATATTTCTTCTCTCTATTTAACCTCCAAGCTTTAAAAGAAGCTAGGGGGATAAATAAAATTTTGTTTAAATAAGAAGAACCGAAACCAACTCTGTAGACATCGACATTCCCCACTTTCTCAAATTCCTTATGATCCTTATTAAAGCGTAAGGTAATCATATCGAACTCCACATCCTTAATACGACTCGTGATCTCCTTTATAGCCACTTCAGCTCCACCAACAAGCGGATAGTAGGAAAGAGAGAAGATAAGTATTTTTTTATTCAACATCGAGAAGAGCCTTAAGTTCGGCTTCGGGTATTTCTTTTGGTTTAGAAATTTCTGTTTTTGCCTGACTAGTATTCATCGCTGGTGACTCTGGTTTAGTGTTTAGTTTGTTATTGATCTTAGGTTCATCATCGGTCGGTTTAATTATTGAAGAGAGAGCATTTTTTAACTCACTTACATTTTTATACGAAGGCGGCCTCTGGTTGTTGCTCTTTTGTTTCAAAGAAGAAAGAGAAATGTTTGAGATTGGCTGGAACTCATCTTCTTCTCTTGGTAAGGGTTTAGGAATAAATTTTGGTTTCAAATCCAGTTTGGGCCTTGGTGGTTCTGGTCTAATTTCCCTCTTTATTTCTGGTTTATCGTTTCTTATTTCAGGTTTTTTGTTTTTAAATTCAGCTTTTTCCCTCCCCTCTTCATGCCAAGAATGAATCTTTTTCTCAACCTCAATTCTTGGTTCAGAATAGACTCTTCTTGAATGACGGATTATTTCATCGACAGATGAAGAAGCTGGCTTCTCTATAGGTGGAAGAGTGCGAGCAGAAAAAGGTTGAGAGCTTATGCCATCTATCATCAGCTTGAGATAAATTTGGTACGATCCAAGATTGACCAGATCTTCCGCTGTAAAGGTGGGAGCAAACTCTTTTTCTAAAACCTCAGCATCATACGCACCAACACGAAAGGCTATCATCGTACCAACGTTGCCAAAGACAGCAGCCCTCACTTCCTCATCCATTTGTTCTATATATTGATGTGCAATAGTGAGATTAAGTTTGTACTTACGTGCCTCTGATAGAATATCCGCGAAAGACTCATTAGCAAAAGATTGAAACTCATCTACATACAAATAAAAGTTAGGTAGCTTTTGCAGTTCTGTCTCATGTCTATCAGCTCGACTCATCGCTGCTAGATAGATCTTAGTAATAAGCATCGAACCCAAAAGATTGGCATTTGCCTCCCCTACTCTGCCTTTAGAAAGATTGATGATGATAATCTTACCCTCGTCCATAATCTTTCTAAAATCAAAAGAGGACCGCTCTTGACCAATAATATTTCTTACCAAAGGGTTTGAGGTGAACTGTCCAATCTTGTTTTGTATGGCTGGTATAGCTTCAGCAGCAAACCTCTCGGTATAACCAGCAAACTCTTGAGTCCAGTAAGCCTTAACGGAGGAGTCGGTAATATTTTCCACTACTTTCTTCCTATACTCTTTATCGACAAGCATCTTGTTTATGCCGAGCATTGTAGAATTTGGATACTCAAGAAGTGCAAGAATAGTGTTTTGCAAAATATACTGCATCCTGTCAGAAAAACTCTCCTCACCAAAAAGTTTTTTGAAAGCGCTCATAAGACCATTGGCCACTAAGTGGCGCTTGTCTGCTCCAACATCCTCCATAACATTGAAAGAGATTGGGTGCTCAATATCAAAAGGCGCAAAATAAACTACATCCTTAATACGCTCTGGTGGAACATACTCAAGAAGAAGTTCAGCTGTTTTGCCGTGAGGGTCAATGAAAGCCATACCCTCATTGCTCTTAATATCCTGCACAGCCATGTTTTCAAGAACAGTAGATTTACCCATACCTGTCTTACCAATTACATAAACATGCTTTAACCTATCTTTGGCTTTTATACCGAATGACACTCTTTTGTTCCGAGAGTCGGTCTCGGCAAAATATGTGATTTTCTCAGGGTTATACATGAACTATTTATCCAATTATACAACAAATATAAAACAGATTTAGAAACCCTTAAGAACCTTGATCTTTGCACCAATACTATTCAACTTATCGGCAATCTCCTCATATCCACGACTAATAGAGTAAACATTTCGAAGGATAGAAACTCCTTCTGCAGCTAGCATAGAGATAAGTATGATCACAGCTGGTCTAAGAGCTGGAGGGCAGACTACCTGACCGGCTTTTAGTTTAGTCGGACCGCTTACAAACACTCTATGAGGATCAGCCAATACCACTTGAGCTCCGAGCCTATTAAGTTCTGTAAAGTAGATTGCTCTATTTTCCCACATCCAATCATGTATAAGAGTCTGACCCTCTGCTTGAGTAGCAATAGGAACAAAAAAAGGAAGGTTATCTGCATTGATACCCGGGTACGGTAAGGCATGGATTTTATCCGGTGGAGCTTTAAACCTTGAAGGATACAGAGTTACATCAACCAACTTGGTTCGTTTATTAAAAGATTTGTACTCTTTGCTTAGCGAAAAACGCAAACCCATCACCTTTAACTTGGTCAACTCTAGCTTCAAGAAATCGATCGGAACCCTCTTTACCAAAAGTTTTGATCGTGTCACCGCAGCGGCAGCTATATACATCATGGCTTCTGGTGGATCTTCGCTATTGTAATACTCAATAGGTTTGTCGATAGATTCAACACCATGAACCACAAGTGTGGTTGTGCCTACTCCATCAATCTTCACTCCCATAGATTCAAGGAAGAAGCATACTTCTTGAACCTGATAATTTGGTGGAGCAAACTCAATAATTGTTTTCCCTTGTATAAGAGCGGATGCTATTAAAATATTCTCAGTTGCTGTGTCGCTAGCCTCATACATAACAACATTTGCCCCCTTTAATTTTTTTGGAGAAATTTTATAATGAGTATCTTTCGTCTCTATAGAAACACCAAGCGCTTCTAGACCAAAGCGGTGCGCCTCAATCGTTCTCTCTCCCATTTTGCAACCACCAGCGTGCGGAAGATTAAAAGTTTTTACTCTATGTATTAGAGGACCTATAAGCATGAGCGCGGAGCGCATTCTAGAAGCGGCCTTTTTATCCAATTTATCTAACTTAAACTTTTCTGGTGGAGTAATCTCAAGCGTCTGCTCACCAACCCAACTTACCCTAACTCCAATACTCATCATTAGCTCTATCATGCGATTAACCTCCTCTATGTGTGGAATACCGTGAAGAATGGTTTTTGATTTGTTGATCAAAGAAGCACACATAAGCCCCATAGCCCCATTCTTAGAAAAGTTAGTTGTCACTGAACCTTTAAGTTTCGTCGGACCGGTAATCTCAAAATCCACTGAAGAATTGAGAGTGACAATGCGATGCTCCAAAGCATCGCTTATTTTACTAAGTTCTGCTGTAGTTAGATTTTGTCTACCCGCCTCAATGCGCGCAACAGCGCTTTGAGAAGTTTTGAGAATCTTAGCAAACTCGCTTTGGGTGAGAGACTTTCTTTCTCGAAGATTTTTTATAAAGATTCCGAGTTGTTGTTGATTGGTCACAAAGCGATTATATCATATGTGATATAAATCTTTTTGGAGAATTAATTTTATTCTTGTAGACCTGTCTGTGCAGGTAGGTAAGCTTCTCTCGTGTATTTATTGCTAGCATCCCACATAAGCCAACTTGTGACTCCAGAATCATAAGTCGCTTTTATCTGAGCTTGAATCTTAAGAGTATCGTAATCCGCACCCAGATCGAAATCTTGAAGCCAAGGACGAATTTGTGAAGGAGTGGAAGTGGAAAGCCCCAATGCAATCCGATAAGCCTGCTCCTTGAGTAAGGCACTATCCATTGAATACTTCACAATCTCGTATGGATGAGTAGCTGGATCACCGAAACCGCCAGTGTTCCAAGCATAATGTGATGGATAAACCATAGGATAGATAAAATCAAAATACGGCAAAGCTTTCTCCAAGACTTGTCCTATACCCATATCATCAGAAGCTAGGGTGGTAAGACCAAATAAATCTGCCGATGTCTTAACCCCAACATCCTTCAAATTCTTATGAAGATAAGAAAAGAAACTTTCAAGCATTTCTGATCTTGTGGAAGTACCGACAGTCAAAGAGTAGTGAGCATCTTTCATATCCCCATCTGTTGGATAGCGGATATAATCAAAATTTACCTCGTCAAAACCAATATCGTAACTTACTTTAGATAGTTTAATTATATAATCCCAATAATCTTTCGCACCCACATCGATAAAAGCAAGTCCTTTCCTGTCCTTCCACACACCACCAGTCGATTTTGACCTAACCGCAAGCTCTGGATGAAGCTTCGTATAATATGGA
>CAYGLE010000037.1:0-5428 GCA_964350995.1 uncultured Candidatus Saccharibacteria bacterium | reverse complement strand
GCAGAATAAGAGTTTTCCAAACTTTAGGCGGGGGTTCGATTCCCCCATCCCGCACAAACAAAGATTCCCCCATCCCGCACCAAAATCACAGATTTTAGTGGATATTTGGTATCTCGGATAGCCGAGAAGTTTATATTTTAAGCCAAATTATTATATTTTCTCTTAAGATTAGATAATCTAAGTTTATTACCTGATTTGGACCAAGAAACCTCCCCTTTCCTTACTTTTGCCACCTTTTTATCCAGCACTCCCCCTCTTCTTGACTATTAATGCTAAATGGATGGTTTGGTGTATCTTTGGCTTAAATACCTTTTACAAAATACCCCACCCCCTCGTTTTCATTGTTAGAACAATGTTTTGATCTCATCAATACCAAAGACCCATGAGTAGGTATGGTTTTGGATGTTTAAGCGTGAGTTCACCCACTTTAGTCCATAACCTCGTTAGTTTTGTCCTTTTTGTCTTTTAGACCTTCCTTGATCCCCTCTTCCAACTCTTTGAGTTTCTCTGACCAGAATTTATGATACTTAGCGAGCCAAGTAGACACTCTCATCAGGTTGTCTGGACGGACGTTACACATGACACGTCGACCTATTTTTTTGGTGTTTATGAGTTCTGTTTCTTTGAGTATTCGGATGTGTTTCAGGAGTCCTGGAAGTGACATTTTAAAGAGGGTTGATAGCTCGCCAACACTCTCTTCTCCACGGATCAATTCGTCCAAAATTTGCCTTCTGGTGGAGTCGGAGATGGCATAAATCAATCTATCTAGCTCAATTTTCCTATACTTAACCATATGGTTAAGTATAGCATTTTTGTCTTGCAAAATATAAACATTCTGTGGATAGTGTTTTTAGAAACTTTCTTTTTCTAGTCAATTTCAGTTTAAAACAAGTTTTCTATCATCCTTACACCCGCTTTTCTACTACCCTCATCTATCTCAACCAAAATTAGGTCCAATTGCCAGTCAGAATCAATCTTTCTTTCTAAGATAAATGTCTGTATAGCTCGATGAATTCGAGCAATCTTTTTCTCATGCATGTTCTCCTCTCCTTTGATACCAGAACCAGCCGAAACCGTCTTGACCTCAACGAAATGAACCACACTTCCCTTTTGGGCGACAATGTCCAGTTCTCCCCATTTCTTTAAATAGTTTCTTTCAATGATTTTGAATCCATGTTTCTCAAGAAACACACAAGCCACGTTTTCTCCAATATCTCCCAACGATCTTTTATTAGTTTTTGACATTATTTATCTATCTTAAACCATCTTAAGTGGTTTATGGAATGTTTCTGGTGTAACATTTATATATATTTAAGTGTTTCACGTGAAATCTATATAATCATCTAATCTATAAAAATGGCTAGAATTAAAGACATTTGTCTTTCTTGACCTTAATATTCTTGTCTTTTACCAACACTTTCCCCATAGTTATCCCCATAGTCAATGATTTTTGGATGAAAAGCTTTTTGTTAAGCCTTTTTATACAAAACCCCGCTTCAAGCGAGCTTGTTAAGCGGGGTGGTCGTCGCCTGTAAGCGACAAGGAAAGGTAACTTCAGTCAGAGACATTGGTGGCAGAGACAACTAACTTCAAAATATGGAGAGTGGTGAAGTGATGTCCCAGCTCTACTCTTGCCCAAACCAAAGCATCTTTCATGGATGCGCATACCCAGAAGAACAATGCATCAAGCTTCCAGTCTCAAATGGGAGAAAAAGAGATCGTTCGCTCGGCGTCTGGTATATAGTATAGACTTAAAGGACAATAATGAAAGAGGTTCTATTGGGGATAACTAATAGTAAGAAAGTTAATTCTAGTTATTTGTCTCTTAGTTCTAATTCTATAGGACAATGATCAGAACCTAAAATATGGCTCAAAATATTAACTTTTTTAACTTTTGGAAGTAGGCGAGAGGATACAAAGAAATAGTCTATTCTCCACCCGATATTCCTTTCTCTAGCTCTGCTTAAGTAATTCCACCAAGTGTAGTGTCCGTTACCTTTTGTAAAATGTCTGAAAGCATCTACGAATCCGGCCTTTATTATTTTCTCCACACCATCTCTTTCTTCCTTTGTAAATCCATGTTCTCCATCGTTTTGTTTTGGATTAGCTAGGTCATCCTCGGTGTGAGCGACATTTAAATCTCCGGTGAAGATCACGGGTTTTCTCTTGTCTAAAGAGGTTACATATTCAAGAAAGGCTGGATCCCATTGCTTGTGGCGTAAGGATAGGCGAGAGAGGTCTGGCTTAGAGTTGGGGGTATAAGAGTTAACAAGGAAAAAATCGTTATACTCGGCCGTAATAATCCTGCCCTCGGTGTTTGGGTCGCCATAACTATCCTCTCCAAGCTTGTATTTGTCTACTAAATCTTGAGGGAAACCTTTGATTATCTGGATGGGTTTTGTCTTACTAAATATGGCTGTACCGCTATAACCCTTCTTTCTTGTAGAAGAATTCCAGTATTCTTCGTATTCTGTTAGGTCCACTTCTATTTGATTTTGTTCGGCCTTTGTCTCCTGCAAAGCCAAGACATCTGGCTCGTATTCCTCTACAAGAGAAAGAAAAAAACCTTTTTTATACACAGCCCTGATGCCATTTACGTTCCAAGAAATAATTTTCATAGTATTTACATGATATACTTTTTTTATGAAGTTTTTAGTTATTGGAGCTGTTTTACTACTAATTGTCGGCGGAGCTTGGTTTTCTTACACTAACTTAGATAAACAACCTATTGAGGAAAAAGAAATCACTGTAGTTAATAAGAAGGAGGGTATAGAAGTCACTAAGACAAATGTGGTTGAAAGTGGTGGATCAAGGCTACCAAAAGGGTTCCCTACAGACATTCCTGTTGAAGCGACTACGGTAGGGGATAGCTACAAGGCCTTTTATGAGAAAGTTGGGGTAACTCAATACACTGTAAGTTATACTTCAAATAAGACTAAGAACGAACTTTGGGATATATATGACAAGTTTATGCAAGGTGCTGGGTATACCATACAGCCTTACTCATCGGTCAAATCTACTGGACAGATATCTGGGATGAAGGGTGACGACTCTCTATCTATCATTATTTCATCACAAAAAAGCGTGTCTTTAGTTCAAATAAGTTATCTAGACAGGGCTAATTAAAGAAGAATAATGCTAAAAGACAGGAATTTGGGGCCGTTACTCATAATCCTAGCCTTCCTTGTACTTACTGTTGGTGGGTACACTATAAGAGAGAGGCGTTGGCCTGGGCTTCCTTGGAGCTTTGGCATTGCTCCAGGGAGCTTCGAGCTGGTATTTGAGGCTCCAAGTGGGGGAGTAGTGGCTGGTTTTCCTAAAGAGCTTCTAAATATTGCTAAAGATACCACTATACAGAAGTCTGCCAAATATAACTTTGTAAAAAACGAAGAAAAGTCGGAGATCTTGACTACCACCTACACCACACAAGCTGGGATATCAGAGCTCTTTGCTTCTTACGTGGAATATCTAAGTGAGCATGGTTACACTATTTTGAAGACGGATTCTGGAAGTGGGGTCTCAAACATAGATGCCATAAACAAAGAGCACTCTATATCCATAAGTATCTATATCTTAAGTAGAAACAAGAAGGAAGTGAGGATTGATGTCAAAGAAGCCATGATACAATAAATTTATTAACAAAATGAGTAATTTTACAATGAACTATAAATTTTCTAGAGCCATCGCGATCTCTTTGTTGTTTCTTGGAGCAAGTGTGGCTCATGCTCAATGGACCGAACCACCTCTCGCACCTCCAAGCGGAAATGTCTCTGCACCGGTTAGAGGTTCAGCAAGCTCAAGTGTTATACCTTACTTCAATGCATCCGGTGTTCTTACTGGGTCAACACTTTCTAGTGATGGTTCAAGTTCAAGCGCCAATAGCAACTTTTTTGTTAATGGAAAGCTTAATGTGAATGATCCTTCTGGAGGTCCGTGTTGTGCTGGTTATTATACAGTTTCTGTTAATAATAATGACGGCAACCAACCAACCCTTCAATTTCATGATTCTGGAATATCAGAAGGGCAGATGATTCTTCAACAAGACATTGGCGCTGGTCAAAGAGGATTTAGATTTCAAAGCGTTCAAACTTCGATGGGGGGTCGGTTTACTGGCAATCTTATTGTGGATGGCAACATCACCACAGCTGGTCAGAATGTTTGTCGTCAAGATGGGACCAACTGCCCTTCAAGTGCCGGTATGGGTGGCTCGGGTACACTCAACTATGTTCCAAAATTTACGCCGAATGGTACGACACTAGGTAATTCTCAAATTTTTGATAATGGAACAAATGTGGGTATTGGTACAGCAAGTCCGACCGAGAAACTACAAGTCAATGGAAGAGTTTTGGTCACCGGTTCTGCTTACACATCAAATCCAGTTGGTCCGATATTTGGTCAATATAATTCAAGTATTGGATATATCCAAGCTGCGTCCGGAGGAGATATAGAAATATGGAATGGAGGAACTACCGCTATAGCTTCTTTTAAAAATAGCGGTAATGTAGGTATAGGAACGGGTGGGCCAATTTATAAACTTCATGCTACAGGAGATATTTATGCTGATGGTGGTTGGCTTCGTACAAGTGGTAGTAATGGTTGGTATAACAATACACATGATGGAGGATTTTATATGTCTGATTCCACTTGGATTCGTACTCAAAGTGACGATAGTATCTGGGCTGGAAATGGAAATATTGGAACAAACGGATGTCTAACGGTTGGTTATGGTGGAGCTGGATGTGGTGGAGCGTCAGCAATTCTTGCTGGAAATGTGGGTATAGGGATGACGGTGCCGGATGCCAAATTGCATATAGCGGCAGACCTAGGAGTCTACCCTAACCCCCCTACTACTAATGTTAATAGTCAGTTTGTGGTGAGTGGTGAGACAAATCCAGGAAAAAGAATGATACTTGGTGTTAACACCACAACTGGCAAGGGGTTTATAAGTGTATTTGACTCCACGGGAGGGGACCGAGATTTGCTGTTGCAACCTATAAACGGCAACGTTGGCATCGGGACGGGCGATCCGAATTACAAACTTGTGGTAAATGGTGGAGATTTAGCAGTAGCTGACGGTATATTTCGTAGCTTAAGGAGAACAAATTTTTACTTATCTCTTCAAACTGATCGAAACATGGTTCTTTATGATAACGGTTCGGCGATATGGGCCAGTGGTACAGGGTTATCAGATATCAATCTTAAAATAGATATAAAACCATTAGAAAACACATTAACAGATCTTGCTAAAATAAATCCAATATCGTTTCGCTGGAAACCAGAACTTGACTGGGGCAATGAGATACAATTAGGGGTTATTGCTCAGGAGATAGAAAAAGTGTATCCGCAATTTGTATATCTTGATAAGACAGGAAGAAAGCTTGTTTATTATGACAAGCTGGTTGTGCCACTAATCGGAGCAGTTAAGGAG
>CAYGLE010000036.1:0-5693 GCA_964350995.1 uncultured Candidatus Saccharibacteria bacterium | reverse complement strand
GCAGAATAAGAGTTTTCCAAACTTTAGGCGGGGGTTCGATTCCCCCATCCCGCACCCAAAAGGGGAGTCTCGTGTAGAATAGTAATATTGCCCCCATAGCTCAACGGATAGAGTACTTGTCTTCGGAACAAGGGATGTGGGTTCGATTCCTGCTGGAGGCACTAGAATTAAGCAGATGACTAAATACAAAATACCAAATGAAGTAGGGAAAGTTTCCTCTGTTTTAAGCTCAGCTAAGTTTGAGAATTATCTAGTTGGTGGATGTGTTAGAGACCTAATCCTTGGCAAGAACCCAAAAGACTGGGACATCACCACAAGCGCCACGCCAGAAGAGATCGTGTCTCTCTTTGAGCACACTTTCTACGAAAATAGCTTTGGCACAGTAGGTGTGGTGAATGACGAAACAAAAGAAGAGAATTTGAAGGTTGTAGAGGTAACACCGTATAGAAGCGAGAGTGGGTACTCCGATTTTCGTCATCCAGATAAGGTGGTGTGGGCAAAAACTTTGGAAGAAGATCTCAAGCGTAGAGACTTCACCATAAACGCTCTGGCCTACGACTTAGAGAAAGAGAGTTTGATAGATCTATTCGACGGACAAGCTGGTATAAAAAACAAACTGATACGCACAGTAGGCTCTCCAGACGAAAGATTTGGTGAAGATGCATTGAGAATGCTTCGAAGCTTGAGGCTTGCCTCCGAACTTGGATTTGCTATAGAGTCTGAAACTCTCTCATCAATAGAAAAAAATAAAAATCTTTTGGAAAATATTTCTAAAGAACGCGTTAGGGATGAGTTTGTAAAAATAATCATGTCCGACGCTCCTTCTGTTGCCTTAGGCTTTGCTACACAACTTCAAATGCTTAAGTACATTTCCCCAGAACTTGAGAAGGGGGTAGGGATGGAGCAAAACAAATCCCATATCTATACCGTTTGGGAACACCTCATACGATCTCTAGACTACTCTGCAGAAAAGAAATTTCCACTCCATGTGCGCCTAGCAGTACTTCTGCACGATATTGCCAAACCCCACACAAGGAAAAGTATAGACGGGGAGTGGACCTTCTACGGACATGAGGTGGTCGGATCAAAAATAGCCAAAAACATACTCACAGATCTCAAATTCCCAAAAGAAATCATTGAGAAAGTGGTTAAACTCGTGCGTTGGCATATGTTTTTCTCCGAGACAGAGACTATCACTCTCTCTGCCGTGAGAAGAATTGTTAGAAACGTTGGTCCAGAGCTTATTTGGGACCTTATGGACGTAAGGGCGTGCGATAGAACCGGTATGGGTAGGCCTAAGGTAACAACCTATAGACTTCGCAAATACCACTCAATGATAGAAGAAGTGATGCGCGACCCCATATCCGTCAAACAACTAAGCATAAATGGCAAAGACATAATGGAGATCACAAGCAAACCTGCCGGACCTCATATCGGTCACATCTTAGAAATCTTGCTATCTGAAGTGCTTGAGAATCCTAAAAATAATGATAGGAAGTATCTTGAGGAAAGAGTCTTAAATCTCTCTAATCTAAAAGAAAATGAATTAACTAAACTAGGTAAGCAAGCAAGAGAGAAAAATGAATCAGAAGACGAGAGGGAAGTGGGGAAGATTAAAGAAAAATATAAGGTAGAGTAAACAAAAACCCCGCCTTTGGCGGAGTTTTTGTTAGTTTTCTACGATCCTTGTCTTACTTGACCGCGTCCTTAAGCGCCTTTGCAGGACGAAACTTAGGAACACGCATAGATGGGACAGAGATGGTCTCGCCAGTGCGAGGATTCCTTGCTTGGCGAGCGGCACGAGTCTTAGTGGAGAAGATACCGAGACCAGCAATCGAGACTTCGTCACCTTTCTTCAAAGTGCTAACGATGGAATCGATGATGGTATCAACGACCTCCTCGGCTTGGACTTTAGTACCACCGAGCTTCCCATGAACTGCTTCTACGATTGCTACTTTGTTCATTGGTTAAAATTAATCTATTAAGCTACGTACCGATTATATATGAGGCCATTTTTTCTGCAACCCTAGAAAAAAGCGAGTGGGTTTGTATTTATCTTGCAAACTCAACCACTCTATTCTCACGGATGACGCTCACTTTTATTTCTCCTGGGTACTTAAGCTCATTTTCTATACGAATAGCTATATTTCTAGCCATATTTTTGGCTTCAAGGTCTGAGATCTTGGTAGGTTCCACAAAGACCCTTATCTCTCTCCCGGCAGCTAAGGCATACGCCTTCTCCACTCCATCGAAGGATGTTGCAATGTTTTCTAGGTCTTCAAGCCTCTTTAAGTAGTGTTCTACGGTGTCTCGCCTTGCTCCAGGTCTACTACCCGAGATAGCGTCAGCTGTTTGAACAATTATTGACTCAATCGTTTCGTATGGATACTCCTCATGATGAGCCTGCATGGCTTTGATAACCTGTTCATCGACATTAAATTTTTGAAGAATCCTTCTACCAATCTCCACATGAGTACCAGAAACCTCATGATCAAGAGCCTTACCAATATCATGAAGAAGTGCACCAGCCTTAGCTACAGCAACATTAACGCCAAGCTCCTCTGCAATCATGCCGGAAATATGTGCCATCTCTACAGAATGTTCCAAAACATTTTGACCATAAGAAGTGCGGAAGTGGAGACGCCCAAGGACAGAAAGGAGTTTGGGATCGAGATTGTACACCCCGCATTCAAAAGCAGCTTCCTCTCCTTTTTCTTTAATGATTTTGTTTACTTCTGCCTTAGCATTCTCTACAAACTCTTCGATTTTGGTCGGTTGGATCCTTCCGTCTGATATCAAATTTTCCAAAGCAAGTTTGGCTACCGCTCTTCTTATAGGATCAAAGCTTGAAATAGTGATAGACCCAGGAGTATCATCGACAATCACCTCAACGCCCGTTGCTCTTTCAAAAGATTTTATATTTCTTCCTTCTTTACCAATAATCTTACCCTTAAGATCATCGGAAGGGAGAGGAATGTTGGTCGACATAATCTCATTTGAGATAGAATTGGCCATCCTTTGTATTGAAGTGGCGAGTATCTCTTTGGCCTTATCTCCAAGTCGTTCTTCGGCTTGATTCTCAAGCTTTTGCATTCTCACAAGGAGATCCTCGG
The DNA here is from genome assembly GCA_964350995.1 of uncultured Candidatus Saccharibacteria bacterium. GTDB lineage: Bacteria > Patescibacteriota > Minisyncoccia > Phycocordibacterales > Zambryskibacteraceae > JAIFWN01. Next base: position 2,580 of record CAYGLE010000036.1, on the reverse strand, counting down.
CTGAATCTTTTTCAACAATCTCAATAAGTTCCTTCTTGGCTTCTTCTGGAGAAAGGTTAGAGATCCTTGAGAGTTCTTCTACCTTCGATTTAAGCAAAATTTCTGCCTTTTCCTTTATGGTGCGGATCTCTACAGCCTTTTCCTTTACATATTCAGCTTCTTTGTCTATATCTCCCTGACGCTTATCCAAAAGTTCTTCTTTCTTTATCAAACGATCTTCCGTCTTATCCAACTTCTCCTTCATTTCAGCTATTTCAACTCCAGCTTTCTCTAAAATTCTTTTTGATTCTTCTTCGGCTCCACCCAAAAGCGTTTGGACCTCTTCCTTGGCCCTCATTTCCATCTCCTGAAGCTCAAGTTCAACAGACCCACGCTTCCCCAAAGCCACGAGTAAACGCAACAAATAACCGAAGCCGGTACCGGCAGCTGCGGCAAGTAACATGAGCAATAGAGCCAATTTCAGTGACATATTGGGGATTTTTCAGCCGTTAGGTAATTCGGTAGTCCGCTTTTACGCGGGGGTTTCGGTAAAATTCTTTAAAACGATTGAACCACTAGACACTACCAAAGCTAAAGGATTTTGTCTATGATTCCGTATTTTTTAGCCTCTTCCGTAGACATATAAAAATCTCTATCAACATCCTTCTCAATCCTTGAAAGAGACTGCCCAGTATTTTCGGAAAGCATCTTATTCAATCTCTCCCTTATCTTTAAGATCTGTCTTGCGTTAATCTCTATATCAGAAGCTTGACCTTCGGCTCCTCCAAGAGGTTGGTGGATCATGATCTGTGAGTTTGATAGTGAGAAGCGCTTACCCTTCTTACCCGCAGCAAGAATATGAGCTCCCATTGAAGCAGCCATACCAACACAGACGGTAGAAACATCCGGCTTCACATGGTTCATAGTATCTATAATAGCTAAGCCAGAGTGCACATGACCACCAGGGGAGTTGATGTAGAGAGAGATATCCTTCTTAGGATCCTCGGATTGCAAAAAGAGGAGTTGAGCTATCACGGTATTAGCTACAGCATCATCAATAGGACCACCTAAGAAGATGATCCTCTCGCGGAGTAGGCGAGAGTAGATGTCGTATGCTCTCTCTCCAAACTGGCTCTTTTCTATAACTGTTGGTACCAAATAACTCATAGACCCATACACTATAACAAAAGCTACAGAGTTTCAAGAAACTCAAAAACTTTTTGATTCTTCAGTTGCTGATAGACATAGACACGCACCCTCATAGGATCGGCATCTTTATGATGAGAGAGAAGATGCTTTACCTCATTCTCTAGATCATCTTTGGATGGCTCTAATTTTTCCTTCTCAGCAATCTTTAGCATTATAAGCTCTGCCTTACTTCTAGCTATAGCTTTCTCCATCCACTCGGCTCTTATATCATCTTCTGTTTTGTTTATAGATTTGAGATACTCGCCCCAAACAAGATTCTGTTTGAGAACATCATCTTTGAATTGCGCTATCATCCTATCCAACTCCGAATCAATAAGAAGCTTGGGAATCTTGATTTCTGTGACTTTTGTAATTTCCTCTATTATCTTAATCCTTCTTACTTCCTTAGCTCGGAAGTCCTTCTCAAGTAAAATGTTCTCTTTGATCTTGTCTCTCAAATTTTCTCCATCTTTAATTTCAGGCTTCCATCCTCTATTCTCTATTTCTTTAAGGACAGCATCCACTTCTGTTTCAGAGGCTTCTGGTTTTTCTTCCTTTTTTATCTCACTTACAATTTTCTTATAATCTGGAAGAGTAAACTCTGGCTCAAGAGTAACTTTGATTTTAAATTCTAGGGGTATGCCTGGAGCAAGTTTGGTTATGGCAATCTCTGGTCTACCAATAGGGGAGAGCTTCGACTCTTCCATAATATTTCCATACTCATGGCTTATCACTATCTCTGCTGTTTCCTCTAGGACTTTCATTTCTCCAACACTTTTTATCAAAACACCTTCTGGTATATTGCCTTTTCTAAATCCAGGCAAATCCAAAGTATTATTCAAGTGTTTTATGGCTTCCAAACGAGCCTCCTCTAAAGCCTCCAAAGTTATCTCGCCGGTCACAGATGCTTCTCCATCTGTTTTCTCAACCTTTAGATTCTCAAAATGTTTATGATTGTGTCCCATGTCTCGTATAAAAAAGCAGTCTACCAGAGACCGCTTCTTTATGCCAATTTAACCAACAAAACTAACCTTTATAGACTCTGTAGTTCGCTATCTAGATTATCAACATTAGTGTTATTGAGATCTACTTCTATTGATGAGGTTTCATCGGAAGAAGATTGTTTCTCAATACTTGCTGTCATCTCTTCAAGACTTCCGCTAAGCGCCTCATTGCTTGTAGCTGGCTGGTTTGATCTCTCGTTCCAGAAATAAAGTCCACCTAAGATAATCATGGCAAGAATGATGATTATGGCTATAACTGGTCCGACAGAGTTTTCGTTAGAAGGATTGATAGGTTCCATATTTTTTTAATTTAATTTTTTACTGTTGAGTAGTTGTTGCTGTACTTGTCGCATTAGTGCTAGTAGCAGATGAATCCGAATCATCATCGTTATCATCCTTTCTTATAAGG
>CAYGLE010000035.1:0-5723 GCA_964350995.1 uncultured Candidatus Saccharibacteria bacterium | reverse complement strand
GGTGACGAAGAAACTCTGGGTATATATCAAGAAGCACAAACTCCAAGACACCAAGAATAAAAGGAATATAAATGCTGACGATAAACTCAAAGAGATCTTTGGAGGGAAAAAGACTGTCAGTATGTTCGACATGACGAAATTTGTTTCCAAGCACCTCTCTTAAAAGAATTTTGTCTAAGAGATTTTCGATCCTAGTTACCATAATTTTTGTCGGTCTCGTTGTTTTCTGGTTTCTGCCGAATTCGAGAGGAAGAATGATAAATTTTCCTTCCTCTGGTTCAAGAGTTGTAGCTTTTGGCGATAGCTTGGTAGCTGGGGTAGGGTCGGAAAGTGGAGGAGGTTTTATAAAGATGCTCTCCGAGGATCTCGGAGTTGAGATAATAAATCTAGGTGTGAGTGGTAACACCACCAAAGATGCGCTTTCAAGAGTTGGAGATATAGAAGGGTATCAACCTAAGACGGTTATCGTTTTGCTTGGTGGCAACGACTTCTTGAGGAAGGTGCCAGAGGAAGAAACTTTCCAAAATCTAGAGAAGATCATTGTCGAGATCCAAAGTTTGGGGGCAAATGTCCTCTTGCTTGGAGTAAGGAGTGGGGTATTGAGTAGTAGGTTCGATAGTGCCTTTGAAGAGTTGTCAGAGAGGCTCGGCACAGCCTATGTACCAGATGTTTTAGATGGAGTTTGGGGCAAACCATCTTTGATGGCGGACTCTCTACATCCCAACGACCTAGGCTATAGGATAATAGCCCAAATGGTAAGTCCAGTTTTGGTTGATTTGATAAGATAAGAGAGTGTTTTTGATTTTTGGTGTTGGTGTATAATGAATATGTTATGAAAAAAACAACAATATTCGTGGCTTTATTGGCCATAATCCTTCCTTTATCAACTTATGCAGTATCGGATAAGGCTTTGGAGTCAGGTAGCGGCGTTTGGGGTAATGTTAAATATGAAGGTGAGAATATCAATGAAGAGGGAGAGATAGAATCAAGATTTGAAGTTAAAAGTTCAACAAGCACAGAGGCTCTAGATAAGGGTCAAAATGATGACAATAGTGGACTAGGAGAGGAGCATAGAAGTGAGGTGGCAAATTTTGTACGAGGACTTCTTTTGGTAGCTGATAGAAATGGAGGTTTGGGTGAAGAGATAAGGAATATAGCTCGCGAGCAGGCGAGTTCTTCAGAAGATGTGGCGGAAGCGGTAGAGAGAGTAGAGGAGAGAAGCAAACTAAAGATTTTCTTAATCGGTACAGATTATAAAAATTTGGGAGAAATCAGAAGTGAGTTGGTGAAAACCGAGAGCAGGGTAGAAAAGCTTAAGAGAGAGATGGAGAGACTCATACCTTACGAACAGAAAGAAATAGAAGCAGAGATAGTAAAGATTGAGAGCGAGAGGGAAGAACTCCTTAAGTTTATTGAGGACAACGAAAGCCAGTTTAGCTTGTTTGGTTGGTTGGTCAAACTCTTCTAGTTTCTAAAGAGAGCTTGAGTAGAGTCCCAGAAGCCGTCTCCATTGGTGTCTCTTTTGCTTGGATCTGTTTTGACACAGTTTTCTACCGGCACGTCTTCGTCGCACTTTTCTATGACATCGGGTATGGTGTCTCCGTCTGTATCTTTGGTCACCTTAGCCAACTTCTCCGTTATGGTTGAAGTGGCGGTGTCTCCCCTCATGAGGAAGGAACCTTGGAAGGGGTTAAAGGAAAGGAGTTTGACACCTTCTTCTTCTCGTACGAAATAGATTATGGGTCTTTGGAAGGCAATCATACTATCGGAGATGTTCTCAATATACTTTCCGAAAAGTATTATTTGCTTATCATCGTAGACCACTTCGGTTAGAGAACTTTTTTCCATCCCACTACCAAAGAAGTAAGCGTTGCCCATAAGATCCTTACACTCCTTTATCTTAGACTCATCTCGACAAGTCTCTCCGAGTTGGTAGCTGATTGCTTTTAAAGCTTCTAAATCTTGGTCTTTAGCCGAAGTGAGGTATCTTTGGAAGGTCTCCCAAGCTTGGTCTTTTATCAAAATAGATTTTCTCTCTATTATTTTTTGTCCAAAAGTTACTCCTCCAAGAACTGTTATGAGGAAAGCTACTAAGAATAAAATCTTTTTTTTAGGCATGAGTTTCTGGTTTAAGAAGGATTCTTTTCGTTTGGATGGATATCCAAGTTGTGTCGCATTGGAGCGTTTCTCAAGATGTTTATGATCTCGTCGTGATCATCTGTGATTTTAAAGATGCCTAAATTTTCAGCAAGGATAGTCTCTCTGCTTAGAAGCTCTTTATATATAAAGTCCTTAAGAGAGTTCCAGTAGTCGGAGCCAACGCAAATGATCGGTACACCCACTATTTTTTGTGTTTGAGCGAGAGTAATGATCTCAAAAAATTCGTCCAAAGTGCCGTATCCACCTGGGTAGAAGATGAAGGCTTCTGCGGAAAAGGAGAGAAGTACTTTTCTCACGAAGAAGTAGTTGGGGTCAATGTGTTTGGTAAGGAAACCATTTACTATCTGCGGATGAGGAAGTCTTATGGTTAGAGCTAAAGAGGTCCCTCCATTTTCAAAGGCGCCTCGATTGGCGGCTTCCATGATCCCTGGACCTCCGCCGGTGAGTATCGAGTGACCAAGCTCTTTCACAATCTTTCCTGCGAGTTCTCTAGCTGATACGCAGTAGGGGCTGTCCTCCTTTAAGAGGCTTGAACCAAAGAAAGTGACGGATTTGGGGTAATTCTCAAGAAATTCAAAACCCTCGGCAAACTCTTCGGCTATCCTCTCTATCCTTATTTTTGAAACCCTCTCAAACTCCTCTCTACTGTATGGTTGGGGACTGGTGTTTTTTTCTTTCGACATACGAGCTATAATATCATATACGTAAAAGTAAATTAATTTATGAATAAAAAATTAAACGTCGTAATAGGTGTAGGAGCTTCGATTGCTGTAGTGGCTTTTCTTTTCTATGGCAATCTGTTTATGAGCTTGTTTAACCAAGAAGAGAAGCAACAAATAGAAAACAATATGAATATCACTACTGGTGTTAAGACGGAGGATTTGGTCGTAGGCACAGGAGCAGTAGCAACTGCGGGGGATCTTATAACAGTGCATTATGTTGGAACCTTGGTTGACGGCAAGGTTTTTGATAGCTCTCGCGACAGAGGTACACCATTCACTTTTCCTCTCGGGGCTAGTCAGGTTATACGCGGTTGGGATGAGGGTGTGGCAGGTATGAGAGTAGGAGGCACAAGGAGACTCACCATTGCTCCTGATTATGGTTATGGTCCAAGAGCAGTCGGTCCTATACCTGCAAACTCTATACTTATTTTTGAAGTTGAGTTGTTGGGAGTTGAGAAGCCTAAAAATTAGCTAAGATGCATCACGCCCTTCTCTTTCTTGGAGTACAGGAGGAGACAGACGCTTTGATACAAAAGTTTTTTCTTGATCTTGGAGTTAAGGTTTTGGGTAATCCAGATGTTTCAGTTTTGGTCTTGGATGTCTTTTCCGTAGAAGATGCGAGGACTTTGGGTGAGAGGTCTTTGGGTAAGGCTTTTGGGGGCAAGAAGTTTTTTGTCATCAAAGCACAGAAGTTTACTCCAGAGGCTCAAAATGCCTTACTCAAAATCTTTGAAGACCCGACCCCCAACACTCACTTCCTGCTTACAGCTCGCGAGTCAAATATTTTTCTTCCCACTATACTTTCAAGAGTTAGGATAGAGAGAGCAGAAGGAGGATCGGAAGTATCAAATGAAGCAGAAAAATTTCTTAAGAAGGGTTTAAAACAGAGGATAGACTTTGCCAAAAAGTTTGCCGATGAGAAGGAAGAGAGGGGATCAGGGGCGCTCTCGGAGTTTCTTGATTCCTTGATCATTACTCTTAGAAGTAAGGAAGTGTCTGCAAATATTCTTAAACAAGTTCTTGACCTTAGAGTTTACTCTAGAGACTCTTCTGCTATGCCTCGTTTGATTCTTGAGCATTTAGCATTGGTCGTTTAATTTTGATCTTCTAGAATTTGTGTTAAAATTTAGAAAATGGCTTACAATTTCTCGCAATTTAGAAGTGGGTCCGATGGTGCAATAGAGTGGCTTAGAACAGAGTACTCCTCTCTTCGTACTGGCAAAGCAGTACCAACCATACTAGATACGATTCTTGTGGATGCTTATGGTTCGAAGATGCCTATAAATCAAGTGGCCAACATAAATCTTGAAGGCTCTCAATCTCTTCGTATCTTGCCTTGGGACGCGTCTCTCTCTAAATCTGTTGAGTTGGCTATCCAGCAATCAAATTTAGGTCTCTCTGTTTCTGTCGACGATAGGGGACTTAGAGTTTCCTTCCCAAGTCTTACAGGGGAGAGAAGGACGGAGCTCACGAAGATTGCCAAACAAAAACTTGAGGAAGCAAGAGTAAGGGTGAGAAATGAGAGAGAGAAGGTGCACTCCGATGCGCAAAAGAGTGAGAAAGAAGGTTCAATGAGTAAAGATGATGTCTTCCGCATCAAGCAAGAACTTCAAAAACTTGTGGATGAGGCAAACAAGAAGTTGGAGGATTTGTATGAAAAAAAAGAGAAAGAAATACAAGAATAAATGTCGATAATTATATTTTTAATAATCCTATCTGTTTTGGTAGTCGTCCATGAGGCTGGACACCTTTTTGCTGCTAAGTTTAGTGGCGTGAGAGTGGATGAGTTTGGTGTTGGTTTCCCACCAAAACTTAAAAAACTTTTTACTTGGAGGGGAACAGACTTTTTCCTCAATCTTTTGTCTTTTGGTGGATATGTAAAGATTTTTGGGGAGAATCCACTTGAAGAAAATGCTGAGGGTAAGAGCGACAGCTTCCTTTCAAAAGGCCCACTATCCAAGCTTCTTATTCTTCTCTCCGGAGTTTTGGCCAACTTATTTTTGGCTTTTATCCTTTTCTCCTTAGTTCAAATGATCGGTATTGAGTCTCAAGATGGTTTTGTGAAGAGAGGATTTTTTGATGCTTTGTATCATGGGCTTTTGACCACAAACAAGATATTCATGCTCACCTTAGCGGCTTTAGGGGAACTTCTTTTTGGGTCATTTTCTGGTACAGCGGATTTCTCTCAGATTGTTGGACCGATTGGTTTGATAAGCCTTGTAGACACAGTGTCTCAATCTGGGTTTGTTTACCTCCTATACTTTACGGGTCTCATATCTATAAATCTTGCTATCATCAACCTCTTTCCTCTTCCTGCGCTTGATGGAGGCAGAGCTCTTATTGTGGTGATCGAATGGATAAGAAGAAAAAAAGTTACTCCAAAAATTTTTAATGCATTGAATCTAGCGAGCTTTGTTTTACTTATCGTCCTTATGATAGTGATCACTATCCGCGATGTTTCGCGATTGATATAATGTTTGCATGAAATTTGAAGGGATTGAAAAGAAAGAGCGAAGAGAAGGTCAAATAGATTTTGAGAATAGGAAAAATAGGATCAAAGATGAAATAAAAAATAGATTGATCTTCTTTGGATGTAATCTTGATGACGACAAATGTATCCAGGGATGGTTGGATAACCTCTCTCCGTCTTTCGACCACACTTTCGATGAGGCTTGTGTTTCTAATGAAGGGCTTTTAGATAATTGGGATATAGGAGGTGAGGAGGAGAGGAAGAATATTTTGAATTTTTTCAAAAAGGAGCTTAAAGTATAACAACATTTTAAGCAAACAAGCTACCTAGTTTTAGATACTGTTTTCGGGTAGTATATTGCCATGTTGCAG
>CAYGLE010000034.1:0-5828 GCA_964350995.1 uncultured Candidatus Saccharibacteria bacterium | reverse complement strand
CTGAAAGGAGGGTATTCCTACCTTGGTTAAATGTCATGATGAAAAACAAATTTTTTATAAACCTTTTCTCTTTCCTAATCATTTGTGTTTTTGGAGTCTCTGTTGTTAGTGCACAGCAGACTCCTCCAAACAATCCTTCTGGCAATGTTCAAAATGTAGTTATAAACCCAACTATTCCTAATCCCTTAAGGACTGGAGATAATATTTCTGATTTTATGAAGACTATCGTCGAAGAAGTCGTCTTACCAATTGGTGGAGTGCTTGCAGTTCTTGCCTTTATTTGGTCTGGATTCAAGTTTGTCACAGCTCAAGGTAATGGGAGTCAGATTGAAGAGGCTAGGAGAGCCCTTTTCTACACTGCTATAGGCACAGCGATACTTCTTGGAGCGGTGGCCTTGACCGCTGTGATAAGCAACACTGTCGATGCTATAAAGACGCCATAAAGATGCCTCAAAATTTTTCAGAGTTGGTGCTAGTTTTCATAAAAATCATTGCTCTTATCTTGCCTTTATTGGTAGCCTTGTCTCTACTCGTGTTCTTTTGGGGGTTGTTTAAATTTATTGCAAAAGCCGATGATGTGAAGACACATACTGAAGGCAAGTTTTTCATGATCTGGGGGTTAGTGGGTTTGTTTTTGATGATATCATTTATAAGTATTATCAACTTTTTCTACGACGATATTGGTTTTAATTTCCTAGAAAACTTTGGGGTACCGTTACTACCAACGTGATGGAAGTAAAATTATGAAAAAAAATATACAAATAATATTAGCAATGCTTCTTGTGCCGTTTATTGTTTCTGCTCAACTCGGTGGAACTCAAGGTTTCATCACGTCTATTATGAGTATAGTGAATCTCCTCATCACTCTGGTAGCCGCCATAGCTCTGCTAGCTTTTATGTGGGGGCTTGTGAAGTTTATCTTTAAGCTTGGTAGTGAGGCTGATATAGAAGGAGGAAGAAATTTGATGAAGTGGGGACTCATTGCACTCTTCGTCATGGTTTCTGTTTGGGGGATCATAAGATTCTTTCAATCAGAGCTGGGACTTACCAATAACTCTCCATTCAATATTACAGATTTAATAAATTAAGGGATTATATATTGTCCTGTGGAGTGTGGTGTGGTAAAAGTTGAAGAAAAGGGTACTATTATGTAGTACCTATCCTGGTATATTAAAAATAAATATTAAAGTTTTAGTTAATACATGAAAAAGTTACTATACACAGCTCTCGTTTTGACCCCAAGCTTGGCATTTGCTCAAACTCTAAATAATGTTCAAGTTTTGCTTGGATCTATAAGTCGTATCGTAGATGCCTCTCTTCCTGTAGTTTTGGGTCTTGCACTTCTTGGTTTCTTCTGGGGTCTTGCTAAATTTATATTTTCTTCTGGAGATGAAGAGGCTAAGGAAGGTGGTAAGAGGATTATGATCTGGGGTATCAGTGCTCTCTTCGTCATGGTGGCTGTATGGGGTCTTGTGGGATTCATTGCAGATGCCTTAAACATCCAAACTGGTGGAACCGTTATCGTGCCTGGGGTATCGGGACTCTAATTTCTAGGAGATGGATATCTCCCAATTCTTGAACGCGGTTAATGCTAATGTCATTAATCCTCTCATAGTGCTTGTTTTTGCTATAGCCTTTCTTATTTTCTTTTGGGGAATCTTTCAATTTATCTCCAAGGCAGGAGAGAGCACAGAGAGAGAAGCGGGGAAGAAAAAAATTCTCTATGGTCTTATAGGTATGTTCGTCATGTTTAGTGCTTATGGGCTTATCCGTGTGGTGCTCGGCACTTTTGGTGTCAGTCAGCCTCAATACTTAAACGAGAGTACGAACTAGATGTTAAAAAAACCGCTAGGCGCAAGGCCTAGCGGTTGTTGGAAGAACGTCGATCCTCACTCTCACTTCGACCGAGTCTCTAGACATGAATCTGAGAGACTGGAAGGGGATGCGGATCCTCTTGCACTCGCCGAAGCCTAGAGGAAATTCGACAATACCTGTGTCTCCACTACTTGAATTGTATTCGAGAGCGTTAGGAAGGACGATCAAGTTGATCCTATCCAAAACAACTCTGTTGTCGACGAGAGGAGTCGTTGTGTCAGTAGGAGTCGTTACCCCTACTGTGTCTTCTCGTGTGGTGACAAGAGTATCCACCACAGTTTCCGAACCCTCTCCTCCACCATCTCTCATGAAGAGGAATAACACTAGAGCAACAACCAAGAGCGAAGTTCCAAGGAGGATAAATCCTTGGCTAAACAAGCCTTTTGGGGATGGTTTTTTTCTGGGTGGTTTCTTTTTAGGAGTCTCACCCGTCTCCATCGTCTCCGTCGTCTTCCTCGTCACTTTAGCCATGATGTAGGCTCCTAGTAGGTTAACAAAGGTCTATCCACCCTAAGTCCTATCACATTAAGATAGGTATATCAAGTTGAAGTAAGAAAAAACCGCTAGGCGCAAGGCCTAGCGGTTCCGATCGGCAAGATCCACATTGTGATCTTAGCCTCGATCGTATCTCTCGATATGAACCTAATGGATCTGACTGCGGGGAGAGGCACTCCTCTGCACTCTGTGAGTTCTCCAGGGTATTCGACAACTCCCTCCTCTCCTTTGCTTGTCTTGTAAGCGACAGCGTAGGAGAAGTTGGTTCCTGCCTCTCTGCTCCAGACGATCTTTCGACTTGGAGGTGGAGTGATGTACTCAGTACTGTCGAGTGGTGCGATGGTGAAGTGTTCCACCAAGACACCTTCTTCGACCACTTGAGCTGTATCAGCTTTGGGATTTTCTCTCTCCCATAGATTACCGATCCATCCGATCAGGGAGAAAATGGGGATGATACTCAACCACGAGATCCACCCCAAATTTCTCGGAGTATCAGATCTCTTTCCAGCCAGCGTGTGTAGCTGACTTATCCTTCGAGCCATACGACCTCCTTTTTGTTTTTAGGTTCTTTTCCTATTTTAGAAATTATAATAATTAATTCATTTTGTCAATTAAAAAAGACCCTCACACAGTGTGAGGGTCCGAACGTTCTTTCGGGGGTACTTCATCTTCTTTCGGAGGAACGTTTTGTTCGTCGCACGTCACCTCTACCTTCTGATTGCTGTCTTCTGGTATGAAGAGGTGGAAGTAGACTGTGGTACTGTCCACTTGAGGTGCGGTGTTGAGGTTTACAAGAAGGAGGATACCTACTCTCTCTTGCTCACTTCTATACTCACCACAACTACCCCACCAGTCGAGCCGGTAGTACGGAGGGACGACGACTGTCTCCACCGAACCTGCTCGCAGAACTTTTGTGAAGACGGTATCGCGTGGTGTGCATACTTCTTCCCACACGTAGGTCTCACAACGTTCCGCTGTCTTGTGACCCTCTTGATTTTGCAAAGATTGGATCCCGATCCAGATCGCGACGAGAAGAAACGCTCCTCCAAACAAGAGCCCCAGAGGAACCTTTCGTAGTGTGGTGTTGACTGGGGTGGACTGAGGAGTGGTGACTGTTGCCGGTCTCTTTGACCATGGGTTTGTCCGAATCCATACAATGAGCACAGCTCCCCCTACAGCGATTGCGAGTATGGACCAGTTTAGGATACTCATCTTCTTACCTCCCTGTTTAGTTTTGAGGGACCCCCCCTTTGTCTCTTTATATTGTATACTCTTATTTTACTTTTGTCAAGTATAAAAAAGGCCAACCAAAAATTCTGGCTGGCCTCATACGATCTTTATTACTTACTACCAGATGAAACCATGATCCCTGCTCCGGGCGCGAAGGTGGTGACGACCTCGTTTTCTCTGTAGGCTTCAGCTTCATATGCCCTTACAGTGAGCTCGCTTTCTGCAGCTGGCTTCACGACGCGAGCGATATGGTCTGCTTCAGCATCATTGGCGAGTATCACAGCTTGCTTAGTACCTTCTGCGTTGAGTATCGTAGCTTGCTTAGTACCTTCTGCGTTGAGAATGACTGTTTGCTTGTCGCTCTCAGCCTTCAGGATTGCTTTTCGTTTCTCGCTCACAGCGCCTGCAGCAATTGCTCTGGCTGTGTTGACCGTGTGCCCAGGATGGATGCTTTTGATGTAAGCATCACCGACATGAATTCCCCAAGGTTTCGGGATTTTTACCGATGGGGAATCCTTCTCACCTACCAATATCTCGAGTCGCTCTCTGATCATGTGACTGAAGAGGGCGATCCGCTCTATGGCATGGCCACAGGTGACTGGGCTAAGGAGCTCTTGAAGAGCTCTTGAGATCATGTCTTCCGCACGCTTACGCACTTCCTCCTCACGATCACGATCTTGTGAGGGATTCACATTACTGAAGAAGTTGTCGAGCTCTCTTTGATCATCGATGAGATTCCACTCGAAAACAAACGCAACTTCGCTCGTGAGAGGCGCATGTAGAGACTCCTCCTCCATCGCAGTCTTGAGCTCCGGATTGTCCTTCACCAGATCCTCGAAGTTCTTTTCTTCATAACTCTGTGGGTCGGAAAGATCGGGTTTCAGAACACCCCCCTTGAGTACATAGAACTTCGCTTCACGCATACCCTTTTGGGGAATGCGGAAGGGAAGTTTCTTCCCCGGATCAGGGATATCATGTACCCTGTCGACTTGTTCTGGTTCGGCAGGAAGCTCTTCCTGATGCGTCTGGATCGAATAGATTTCGATCCTTTCAGCAAGAGGGATGATGAGCCCAAACCCGGGCTTCAGCACTCTCCGGAAGTCTCCGAAGAGGAACACTGCTCCGATGGTTCCGGTTTTGATAAATTGAACGGAAGTGAGAAGGGCCCACAGCAAGATCGTTCCTACGACCAGTAAAGCGGTAATCATAACTTCTCCTTGTGGCTTAGCCACTTGTAATAGTCAATGTGCTTTCTTTTGAAACACTATCACTAAAATACAAAATGTCAAGTGTGTATTTGTGGGCGGAAGAGGACTTGAACCTCCACACCTTGCGGTACTTGGTCCTAAGCCAAGCGCGTCTGCCATTTCGCCATCCGCCCATTAACTTCCAGAAAATCCAAAGCAGTTTGGATTTTCTGGCTTGTGCGCCCAGTAGGAGTCGAACCTACGACCATCTCCTTAAGAGGGAGCTGCTCTACCAACTGAGCTATGGGCGCAACCAGACAAAAGAAACTATATCTAAATTATCTAGTCTTTTCAATACCATTTTGTATTTGATAGCATAAATATTTTATTAGATATGATAATGTAGAGACGCAGTGGCCTAGTCGCCAAGTAGTAAGGCAACTCTCTGCAAAAGAGTTACACGGCGGTGCGATTCCGCCCTAGGCCTCCCCACCAAAAGACGACAATTTGTGCTTAGGCTATATTCATGGCAAATATTGTTAAACCAGATTAATATGTCTATTAGGTTTACCCTCTAACTGTCGTCAGTTGGTGGGGAGGCTAGGCCTAAAACAAAGGTTATGTATTATGTCTATGTTCTTAAAAGTATCAAAGACGGAAAATGCTACACTGGCTATACAAACAACCTCAAGTCTCGACTCAAGGAACATTTGGATGGAAAAGTTTTTTCAACCAAATCAAGAAGGCCGTTGAAACTTGTGTATTACGAAGCGTATTGCTCTGAGGCTGATGCTAAAGGAAGAGAATTTCAGCTTAAGAGAGGTAAACGCACATACGAGCAACTTCGTAGAAGAATTTTAAAAAGTATAGAATAGTACAATGCCCAGATGGCGGAATTGGTATACGCGCACGACTTAAAATCGTGTCTCGCAAGGGATGTGGGTTCGACCCCCACTCTGGGCACCAAGCGGGTATGGTCTAGTGGTAGAATGCGACCTTCCCAAGGTTGAGACGCGAGTTCGATTCTCGCTACCCGCACAA